>JAIYAI010000207.1 GCA_027489135.1 Acetobacteraceae bacterium | reverse complement strand
GGACCGGGCGCGTCCATTGCAGGTCGCCGCCGCCGCCGACCACGCCCCAGCCGAGGTCGCCGGCGGCCTGCACCACCAGCGACATCATCATCGCCGCGGTATGCCAGCCGCTGGCGGCGAGGCCCTGGAAGACCGGGTGCTGCGCCGCGGCTTCCGGGTCGGTGTGGAAGGGCTGCGGGTCGTAACGCCGGGCGAATTCGAAGATCTCGTCCTGCGTCACGGTGATCGGGCCGGCCTCAAAGAGCCGCCCGACCGTGAGATCCTCGAGGTAGAGCTTCTCGCTCACGTCCCGATGCCGCCGAGCGCCAGGTACTTCACCTCGAGATACTCGTCGATGCCGTAGAGGCTGCCCTCGCGGCCGAGGCCGCTTTCCTTCACCCCGCCGAAGGGCGCCACCTCGGTCGAGATGATCCCCTCGTTGATGCCGATCATCCCGCTCTCGATCGCCTCGGCCACGCGGAAGATGCGGCCGACGTCGCGGGCGTAGAAATAGGCCGCGAGGCCGAAGGGCGTGTCATTGGCGAGCGCGATCGCCTCCTCCTCCGTCTTGAAGCGGAACAGGGGGGCGACCGGGCCGAAGGTCTCCTCGGAGAAGATCACCGCGTCGCGCGGCACGTTCGCCAGGATGGTGGGCTCGAAGAAATTGCCGCCATTGCCGTGGCGCTTGCCGCCCGTGACCACCGTCGCGCCGCGCTTCGTCGCATCCGCGATGTGCTCCTCGACCTTCGTCACCGCCTCGGCATTGATCAGCGGGCCCTGCGTCACGCCGGGCTCCATGCCGTTGCCGACCTTCAGCGCCTCCACCGCCGCCTTCAGCTTGGCGGCGAAGGCGTCGTAGACACCGTCCTGCACCAGGATCCGGTTGGCGCAGACGCAGGTCTGGCCGGTGTTGCGATACTTCGACGCCATCGCGCCCTGCACCGCGGCGTCGAGATCTGCGTCGTCGAAGACGATGAAGGGCGCGTTGCCGCCGAGTTCCATCGAGGTCTTCTTGATCGTCGGCGCGCATTGCGCGAGGAGGATGCGCCCGACCTCCGTGCTGCCGGTGAAGGTGAGCTTCTTTACCAGCGGGTTGCCGGTGAGTTCCTTGCCCGTTTCGCCCGACGGCCCGGTGATGACGTTGCAGACGCCCTTCGGCATGCCCGCGCGCTCGGCCAGCACCGCGATCGCCAGCGCGCTAAACGGCGTCTGGCTGGCCGGGCGGATCACCCCGGTGCAGCCCGCGGCCCAGCCCGGCCCGGTCTTGCGGGTGATCATGGCGGCCGGGAAGTTCCAGGGCGTGATCGCGGCGAAGACGCCGATCGGCTCCTTCGTGACGATGATGCGCCGGCCCTTCATGTTCTGTGGGATGGTCTCGCCATAGACGCGCTTGGCTTCCTCGGCGAACCACTCGATGAAGGACGCGGCATAGGCGATCTCGCCCTTGCTCTCGGCGAGCGGCTTGCCCTGCTCCGCCGTCATGATGGCGGCGAGATCGTCCGTGTTGGCGATCATCAGGTCGAAGAGGCGCCGCAGGATGGCGCTGCGGTCCTTGGCCAGCATCGCGCGCCAGCCGGCGAGCGCGGCGTGCGCGGCCTCGATCGCGCGGCGCGTCTCTGCGGTGCCCATGGCGGGGACGTGCCCGACGACCTCGCCATTCGCCGGGTTGCGCACGGCGATGGTCTTGCCGCTGTCCGCCTGCACCCAGGCGCCGTCGATGTAGTTGGCCTGGCGGAAGAGGTCGGGGTCCTTGAGCGGCAGGGCCGTGGTGGCGTCGAGCATGGCGATCTCCTTCCCGAAGGCGCGAAACATAGGCTCGGGGCCCGCCGCTGTCAGCCTGGGTGCTTCCCCCGGGGCCGTGAACAGGTCTAGCCTTCCGGCAACGATACGGGAGGAACTGGACCATGCGCCGACGCTTCGCGTTGCTGGCTGCGCTTGCCATGCTCGCAGCCGGGCCTGCCGCCGCGCAGCCCGCCTGGCCCGACCGCGCCGTCACCGTCATCCACAACTACGGCCCCGGCACCGGTTCAGACGCCATGGCGCGGGCGGTGGCGGAGGCCTTCGGGCAGCGCTTCGGCCAGCCCTTTCCCGTGGTGAACCGCGACGGCGCCGCGGGCGTCGTCGGCACCCGGGCCCTCGCGAGCGCGACACCCGACGGCTACACCATCCTGGTCGGGCCGCTCACCGCCATCACCTCCCAGCCGCATGTGGTGAAGGATACCGGCCTTGGCCCCGAGGCGGTCGCGCCGGTCTGCAACGTCGCCGTCAACATGCTGGGCGTCGTCGTGCGCGCCGACAGCCCGATCCGCAGCGGTGCCGACCTGGTCGCCGCGGCGAAGCGCGGGCCGCTTAATTTCGGCTCCTCGGGCCGCGTCTCCCTCAGCGCCATCGGCGTGCAGAAGCTGCAGGCCGCAACGGGGGGTGACTACGTCTCGGTCGGCTTCCGCAGCGACGGCGCGGCGCTGACCGAGGTGATCGCCGGCCGGCTCGACTTCGGCGCCGTCTTCCTGGGCAACGCCACGCCCTTCCTGCGCGACGGGCAGCTGCGCCTCGTCGGCGTCTTCGCCGATCGCCGATACCCCGATGCGCCGACGGTCCCGACTTTTCCGGAACAGGGCATCGAGGCGCAGCAGATGAGCTATGCCGGCATCCTGGCGCCGCGCGGCACCCCGCCTGCCATCCTGGCAAGGCTGGAGGAGGCCTGCCGCGCCGCGATGGCCAGCGCGCCCTTCCTGCGCGCGGTGGAGCGCTACGCCATCATCCCCGATTTCCGCGACAGCGCCGCCTTCGCCGCGCTGCTGCGGCGCGAATACGACCAGTTGGGCCAGGCCATGCGCGCGCTCGGGGTGCAGCCGGAATGAGGCGGCTGCTCGCCGCGCTGCTCCTGCTGCTCGCCGGTCCTGCCGCAGCGCAGGATCGTCCCATCACCTTCGTCAGCCCCTACGCGCTCTCCGCCAGTGCGACGATCCGCGCCGTGGCCGACAGCATGGGCCGTGCCCTCGGCCAGAACACGGTGGTGGTCGCGCGCGACGGCGGATCGGGCGTCGTCGGCATGCAGGCCCTGGCGGCGAGCCCGCCGGACGGCTTGACCCTTGCCTACACGGCCATCACGCCGCTGGTGGTGCAGCCGCATTTGGTGCGCGGCATCGGCTACCGGCTCGAGAGCTTCGCCAGCGTCTGCAACGTGGCGGAGAACATGCTGGGGCTCGTGGTGCGGCCGGACAGCCCCTTCGCCGACGTCCCCGCCCTGGTTGCGGAGGGGAAGCGGCGGACGCTGGTCTATGGCTCCCCGGGCCCGAATTCCGTGCCGCAGATCGGCGTCGAGAAGATCCGCGCCGCCGCCGGTGGCGGCTACGAGCACGTACCCTATCGCGGCGACCAGCAGCCGATCCTGGAAGTCATGGCGGGACGGCTCGATTTCGCCGCGATCGTCGTCGCCAGCGGCGGCGAGATGATCAAGTCCGGCCGGCTCCGGCTGCTCGGCGTGTTCCCGGCGCGGCGGCATCCGGAGTTTCCGGACACGCCCACCATCCGCGAACAGGGGATCGACGCCGTGCAGCTCAGCTATGCCGGGCTGCACGCGCCAGCGGGTACGCCGGAGCCCGTGCTGGCGCGGCTCGAGGAGGCGTGCCGGAAGACGATGGAAGACCCGCTTTTCCTCCGCGTCGCCGCGGCGAACGGCGTGGTCGCGGATTTCCGCGGCCGGGCGGACCAGGATGCGCTGCTGCGCGCCCTCTACGCCGATTTCGGCCGCATCCTGGGTGACCTCGGGGTGCGGCCGCAATAGGCGCGCTACAAGCCGCGCAGGCAGCCGAGCAGTCCCACTACAGGCTGCGCAGGAAGCCGAGCATGGCGTCGTTCACCGCCTGCGGGCGTTCCTGCTGCGTCCAGTGGCCGCAGCCGGGCAGCATGATGGTCTCCCGCAGTCGCGGCACCCAGTCCTTCAGCCCGGCGATCATCCGCTGCGCCCCGGGGAAGGAGACGACGAGGTCGCGGTCGCCGGCGACATAGAGTGCCGGCACCTGCACGCGGGTCCCGGCGAAGGGGCGCAGCAACTCCCAGTTGCGGTCGATGTTGCGGTACCAGTTGAGCCCGCCGCGGAAGCCAGCAAGGGTGAACTCGCCGGCGTAGTGGTCGATGTCCGCATCGGTCAGCCAGGCGGGCAGGGGCATGTCGGCATGCCGCCCCATGCGCGCCTGCAGCCCGCCCTGCAGCGGCACGAGGCTGAACCCGTCCGATCCTGGCACGGGGGGCACGTCGCCCGACAGGCGCAGCAACGTGTCCCGGAGGGTCGCGCGCACATCGGCCTGCAACTCGGCCTCCGCGACGCCCGGCTCCTGGAAGTAGAGCTGGTAGAAGACGGCGTCGGCGGTGCGCGGCATGACGGTGGTCGGACGGGCCTGGCCGCGCGGGCGGAAGGGCACGGACAGGCCGATCACCGCGCGGAAGCGGTCGGGGCGCAGCAGCGCGGCATGCCAGGCGACCGGCGCGCCCCAGTCATGCCCCGCGATCACCGCCGTCTCGCTGCCCAGCGCATCCAGCACGCCGACCATGTCGCCGACCAGGTGCAGCAGCGTGTAGGCGTCGATCGCCTCCGGCGCCTCGGTGCCGCCATAGCCGCGCATGTCGGGGGCGACGGCACGGAAGCCGGCCGCGGCCAGGGCCGTGATCTGGTGGCGCCAGGAATACCAGCCTTCCGGAAAGCCGTGGCAAAGCAGCACCAGCGGTCCCTGGCCGGCCTCCGCGATGCGCATCCTGATGCCGTTGGTCTCGATGACCCGGTGAGTGATGGCCACCATCACGCTTCTCCCTTTGCGCTTCCGACGGGCCGGAATACACCGTGCCGACCACGCTCGTCAGGGGAAACGCCGCATGCCGCGCCGCATCATCGACATCTCCGTCCCGCTCATGGCCGGCATCAAGTCCGACCCGCCCTGGGCGCTGCCGCAGATCGACTACCACGACCACAAGATGACGGCGCCGCCCATCGCGGAATACTTCGGCATCACGCTGGACCAGCTGCCGGAGGGCAACTACGCGGCACGCGAGCAGGTGCGCATCTCGACCCATGCCGGCACGCACCTGGATGCGCCCTACCACTACTTCCCGCGCCAGGACGAGAAGCTGGTCCCCGGCGGCCGCCCCAGCATGCGCATCGACGAGGTGCCGCTGGACTGGTGCTTCCAGCCCGGCGTGAAGCTCGACTTCCGCGCCCTGCCGGACGGCTACACCGTGCAGCCCGCGGATGTGGAGAAGGAGCTCGCCCGTATCGGCCACGTGCTGAAGCCGCTGGAGATCGTGCTGGTCAACACGCGCGCCGGCAGCCGCTACGGCCAGGACGACTATGTCGACGCGGGCTGCGGCATGGGGCGTGATGCGACGATGTGGCTGCTGGAACGTGGCGTCCGCGTCTGCGGCACCGATGCCTGGTCCTGGGACGTGCCCTTCAGCGTGACGAAGCAGCGCATCGCCGAGGGCGCCTCGCCCGACATCATCTGGGAAGGCCACCGCGCCGGCCGCGAGATCGGCTACAGCCACAGCGAGAAGCTGTACAACCTGGAGAGTCTGCCGGCGGACGGCTTCATGGTCGCCTGTTTCCCGGTGAAGGTCCATCGCGGCTCGGCTGGCTGGACGCGCGCCGTCGCCATCTTCGAGGAATAACCCGGCGGCGGAACGCCCTGCATCCCACCGCCGCCTCGACCGTTCTTCCCTGACCCAACGCACGGAGGACAGGCGATGAGCGGCAGCGCGATGCAGATCCGCGAGCACATGGAGGTCGTCGGCAGCGACGGCCGGCATGTCGGGACGGTGGACCATGTCGACGGCAACCGAATCAAGCTGACGAAGCGTGACGATCCCGACGGCAGTGGCCAGCACCACCACTATCTGCCGATGACCTATGTCGGCGCCATCGACGGCAACCGCGTGAAGCTGGCCATCACCGCGGAGGAGGCCAAGCGGCAGGCCACGCGGGACGGGGACCTGTCGCCGGACCGCTGAGCCCCAGGGCACCGGTCCCCGGGTCTTGATGCGCATCAAGGTGGGCTGCAGCGCGACCCGCTACTCTCCCCTGCGACGCGACGAACCGCAGGGGAGCACGCGCGATGAAGGTCGGCGACATCATGACCCGCAACGTCGTCTCGGTGCCCCCCGAGGCGCCGGCCCTGGCGGTGGCCCGCATGCTGCTGGACCGCCGCATCTCCGCGGTGCCGGTGACCGACAACTGGACCATGCTGCTCGGCATCGTCTCCGAGGCCGATCTCATTCGTCGGTTGGCGACCGAGGACCGGGAGGAGAAGCGCGGGCTGCTCAGTGCGCTCTTCTTCGACCGCGACCGCGCCGCCGAACAGTTTGCCCGCGCCCATGGCACCACCGCGCGCGAGATCATGACGAAAGACGTGATCACCGCGACCGAGGGCATGGCCTGCGAGCACGCGGCGAAGCTGATCGAGGAGCACCGCATCCGGCGCCTGCCCGTGGTGCATGACGGGATGCTGATCGGCATCGTCTCCCGCGCCGACCTGCTGCGGGCGCTGCTGCAGCCCGCGGAAGGCGCGACCGACGAGGGGATCCGCGCGAAGATCGAGGGCGCCATGGCGCGGCTGCCCTGGGCCGATGCGCCCTTCGTGTTCCTCGACGTCAAGGACGGCGAGGTGACGCTGCACGGCTTCTGCAGTTCGCCGGAGGTCCGGCACGGGCTGGTGGCGCTGGCCGGCAGCACGGCCGGGGTGAAGGCGGTGCATGACGCCATCGTGCAGCGCCCGCCGGCAGGCCTTGCCTGAACCCGGCGGGGCTGCTGCCCCGCTGAATCGATGCTAATGCCGGGGCGAACCGTGACAGATACGGGTGCCTCCGGATGCCTCTCAGCCCTGCCGCCCTGCCCGAGGGCCTAACCCGGGACATCCTCGACGCGATGCCCGGGCGTGTCGTCGCGGTCGGGCCGGACCGGCGCTTCCTCTTCGCCAACCGCGCCTATCTCGATTTCCTCAATCGCGATGCCCGGCAGGTGATCGGGCACCCGGCGGCGGAGGTGATCGGCCAGGCCCCGGCGGCCGCCGTCTCCCACTTCGTCGAGCGCGCCTTCGCCGGCGCCCAGTCCGAATGGGAGGGCTGGGCGGAGTTCCACGGCCTGCACCCCCGCTACATGCGCCAGACCTTCCTGCCGATGCGCGACGCGGCGGGCGCCGTTTCTGCTGTGCTGGTGCTGTCGGACGACCTGCCGGCGCCGGTCGAACTGCCGCCGCGCGCGGCACCCGTGCCGCCGGAGGAGGAGATCTCCCCCGACCTCCGCATGCTGCGCGCCGTGCTGGACGAGGTGCCGGCGCGCACCGTCATCGTCGGGCTGGAGAACCAGCGCTTCCTATACTGCAACCGCGAATTTGCCGAGTTCTTCCGCATCGCCGCGGAGGATGTCGCGGGGCGCCACGTGGCCGAGGTGATCGGCGCCCCGGCCTGGGCCACCATGGAGCCCTTCCTGGCGCGCCTGCGCATCGGCCAGTCCGTCCGCAACGAGGGCTGGATCAGCTACCCCAACGGCAAGCGCGTCTACATCCTGCAGCATGTCGTACCCTATGCGGGGCCGGACGGGCGCATCCTCGCCTGCGTCTCGATGACCCAGGACCTGACGGCGCTGCGCACGCGCGAGGCCGAGCTCGAGGACCAGGCCGCCGCGCTGCGCGGCACGGAGGCGACCTACGGCGCCGTGCTCGGCTCCGCCCTCGACGGCGTCATCGTCATCGACGAGGACGGCGCGGTGGTGGAGTTCAACGCCGCGGCGGAGCGGATCTTCGGCCATGCCCGCATCGACGTCATGGGCAAGCAGATCGGCGACCTGATCGTGCCGCATGCGATGCGCGAGAAGCACGCTATCGGCTTCAAGCGCTACCTGGCGGGCGGGGAGGCGCGCATCCTCGGCCGCCGCATCGAAGTGGAGGCGCTGCGCGCCGACGGCACGCATTTCCCCTGCGAGCTTGCGGTGACGGAGGTGAAGCTGCCGACCCGGCGCCTTTTCACCGCGCATGCCCGCGACCTGACGGACGTGCATCGTGCCGCCAGCGAGATCGAGCGCCAGCGCGACCGCATCCACCAGATCGAGAAGCTCTCCGCCATGGGGTCGCTGCTGGCCGGCGTCGCGCATGAGCTGAACAACCCGCTGGCGATTCTGCTCACCCAGGCCTCCCTGCTGAAGGAGACGGCGCGCGACGAGGGCGTGAGGAAGCGGGCCGAGCGGATCGAGGCGGCGGCGACGCGATCCGGGCGGATCGTGAAGAGCTTCCTCGCGATGGCGCGGCAGAAGCCGGCGCAGCGCGAGCCGATCGCGCTGAACGACCTGGTCGAGGCGGCGCTGGAGATGACCGCCTATGGCCTGCGCAGCGCCGGCATCGAGGTGACGCGCATGCTCGACGCCGCGCTGCCGCCGATCGAGGCGGACCGCGACCTCGTGGGGCAGGTCATCGCCAACCTGGTCATCAACGCCCAGCAGGCGCTGGCGGACCGGCCGATGCCGCGGCGCATCACCGTCGGCACCCGCCGGCAGGGCGGCTTCGCGGTGCTCGAGGTGATGGACAACGGCCCCGGCGTGCCGGACAGCCTGCGCGCCCGCATCTTCGAACCCTACTTCACCACCAAGGCGGTCGGCGTCGGCACCGGCATCGGGCTGTCCATCTGCCGGCAGGTCGCCGAGGAGCATGGCGGTTCCATCGCGGTCGAGGACCGGCCCGAGGGCGGCGCGGTCTTCCGCGTGATGTTGCCGCTGCTGGCCGGGGAGGGGAGCGACGCCGAGACGCCGGTGCTGGAGCCCGAGCCCGCGCAAGCCGGCTGGTCCGTGCTGGTGGTCGACGACGAGGTGGATGTCGGGCAGAGCCTGGCCGATATCCTGGAGTATCTCGGCCACCGGACGGAGCTCGTGGCGGGGCCGGAGGAGGCGCTGGCCCGGCTCGACGCCGGTGCGCGCTTCGACCTGATCGTCGCCGATCTCCGCATGCCGGCGATGAACGGGATGGAACTGCACGCCGCGGTCGCGGCGCGGCGCCCGGAGCTGGCGCAGCGCTTCGTCGTGATGACCGGCGACGTGGTCGCCGGCCCGAAGCTGATCGAGCGGGATGGCGCCGCCGCCCCGCCGACGCTGGAGAAGCCCTTCAACCCGCCCGATGTCCGCGCGCTGCTGGAACGGCTGACGGCGGAGGGACGGCTGTAGCTGCCCGCTAGACCATGATCCGCGCGCACGGGAGCGCGGCTTATGGTCTAGGCTCCTGATGTATCGCGTGATTCACGCCTTCGGTGATTCCACCTCCGGCGATCACGCTCTAAAGCTGTACGCCCTTCATCCCGCCCGCCGGGTAGCGCGTGCCGGCGGCCGCACCCTTCGGCACGGCGGTGTCGATGCGCGCCACATCCGCGGCGGACAGGCTCACGCCGAGCGCGCCGATATTCTCCTGCATGCGATCGAGGCGCCGCGTGCCCGGGATGGCGACCACATCCTCCCCCTGCGCCAGCAGCCAGGCGAGGCAGAGCTGTGAGGGGGTGCAGCCCTTCTCCGTGGCGATGGCCTCGATCTTTGCCACCAGCGCGCGGTTCTGCGCGAAATTCTGCTCCTGGAAGCGCGGATGGGCGGAGCGCCGCCCGTCGATCTGCGCGTAGTCGGTGATGGCGCCCGTCAGGAAGCCGCGGCCGAGCGGCGAATAGGCGACGAAGCTGATGCCGAGCGGCCGGGTGACGGCGCGCGTCGCCTCCGCTTCCTCGCGGTAGAGCAGGGAGAATTCGGTCTGCACCGCGATGAGCGGGTGCGTGGCGTGGCCGCGGCGGATGGTGTCTGGCGCGGCTTCGGAGAGGCCGAGGAAGCGGACCTTCCCCTGCTCGATCAGCCGGGCCATGGCGCCGACCGTCTCCTCGATCGGCACGGCGGGATCGACGCGGTGCTGGTAGTAGAGGTCGATGACCTCGACGCCGAGCCGCTTGAGCGAGGCCTCGCAGGCGGCCTGGACGTATTCTGGACGGCCGTTGACGCCGTTCGGGCCGCCGGGGTTCTGGGTCTGGCCGAATTTGGTCGCCAGGAAGACCTTGTCGCGGATGCCCTTCAGCGCCTGGCCGAGCACGCTCTCGTTGTGGCCCCAGCCATACATGTCGGAGCTGTCGAGATGCGTGACGCCGAGGTCGACGGCGCGGCGCACCAGGTCGACGGACTGCGCGTCATCGGCATCGCCATAGACGCCGGAGAGCGACATGCAGCCGAGGCCGATCGCTGGGACGGAGGGGCCGCCCTTGCCCAAGCTGCGCTGCGTC
>JAIYAI010000677.1 GCA_027489135.1 Acetobacteraceae bacterium | reverse complement strand
GCCAGAGGTTGCTGGTGACCGGGGAGGGCGGGCTGCCGGTGGAGCGCCCCGCATGGCCCGTGCTGGCGAGGCCAAGCTGCCGGGCGCTGCGGCTGTCGAGCAGCCAGGTGGTCAGCACCCCGTCCTCGACCAGGGCACGGCGCTCGCCCTTCATGCCCTCCCCGTCGAAGGGGCGGGAGCGCAGGCCGCGCCGGCGCAGCGGGTCGTCGAAGACCTGGATGCCCTCGGCCATGATCCGCTGGCCGAGGCGGTCCTTCAGGAACGACGTGCCGCGCGCCACCGCCGCGCCGTTGATGGCGCCCGTGAGGTGGCCAAGCAGGGAGCCCGCGACGCGTGGGTCGAAGACCACGGGGATGCGGGCGGTGGCCGCGCGGCGCGGGTTGAGGCGGCGCACCGCCTGCTCGCCGGCGCGGCGGCCGATCGCGGCGGGGTCCTTCAGGTCGGCGAGGAAGATCGTGCTGGAATAGTCGTAGTCGCGCTCCATCCCCGTGCCGCTGCCGGCCAGCGCAGTGGCGCTGATCGAATGGCCGGTGCGGCTGTAGAGGCCGGCGAAGCCGTTGCTGCCGGCGAGCGCGTAGGTGGTGCGCGACCAGCCCGCGTCGGCGCCTTCCGAGTTCGTCACGCCGGGCACGGCGAGCGCCGCATCCTCGGCCGCGGCGGTACGGGCGATGAGGTCCTCGGTGGTGGGTTCCGTCGGGTCCTCGAGTTCGAGGTCGATCGCGGTGAGACCGTCGGGCCGCGCGGCGAGGCCGGCGAAGGGATCCTCCGGCACCACCTTGGCCATGGCGACGGCACGCTCGGCGAGCGCCGCGAAGCCCGCCGGGTCGGCGCTGGTCGAGGAGACGATGGCCTGGCGCTGGCCGATGAGGACGCGCAGCCCGAGGCCGAAATCCTCCGACCGCTCCAACTGCTCGATCTTGCCGAGGCGGCGGGAGACGGCGAGGGAGGCGGAGACGATCAGCATCGCATCCGCCGCGTCCGCGCCGGCCTTCTTCGCCGCGGCGACGAGGCCGGCGAGGCGGTCGAGGTGGTTGGCGTCCGCGCCGGTCATGCCGCCAGCGCCTCGGTCACGGCGGCGAGGTCCGGCACCTTCCCGGCGGGGCCAAGCGCGGCGAGGGTCGGCGTCGCACGGAAGGCCCGGGCGGCGGCCTGCTGCACCTGCTCGATGGTGACGGCGGCGATCTTGGCCTTGGTCTCCTCGACCGGGATGACGCGGCCATGCACCTGGATCTGCCGGGCGAGCTGCTCGGTGCGGCTGCCGGTGCTTTCCAGCGACATCAGCAGGGAGGCCCGGAATTGCGCCTTGGCGCGGTCGAGCTCGTCCTGGGTCACGGATGTCTGGACCTTGCGCAGCTCCTCGAGCGTGACGGGCATGAGCTCGGCCGCCTCCTTCTCGCCGGTGCCGGCGTAGATCGCGAAGAGCCCGCCATCCATGAAGGGATGCGCGAAGGAGTAGATCGAATAGACCAGGCCCCGCTTCTCCCGGATCTCCTGGAACAGGCGCGACGACATGCCGCCGCCGAGCAGGGTGGAGAGCAGCAGGGTCGGGTAGTGCAGCGGGTCCTTGTAGCTGGTGCCTGGGAAGCCGAGGACGATGTGCACCTGGTCGAGGTCCCGCTCCTCCCGGAACTCGCCGCCCTGGTAGCGCGCCGCGACGGGTGCATCGGGGGCGACCGCGGGGAGGTCGGCGAAATGCGTCTTCACGAGGTCGAGGAGGTTGTCGTGGTCCAGCGCGCCGGCGGCGGCGACCACCATGCTGCCCGGCCCGTAGTGGTGGCGCATGTAGCCCGTCAGCGCGTCGCGGCTCATGCCCTTGATGACCTCCTCGGTCCCCAGCGTCGGGCGGCCCATCGGCTGGTCGGGGAAGGCGGTGGCCTGGAAGTGGTCGAAGATGATGTCGTCCGGCGTGTCGTTGGCCTGGCCGATCTCCTGCAGGATGACGCCGCGCTCGCGCTCCAGCTCCTCCGGGATGAAGGTGGAGTGGGTCAGGATGTCGCCGATGATGTCGGCGGCAAGTGCCGTGTCCTCCTTCAGCACCTTCACGTAGTAGGCCGTGGTCTCCCGCGCCGTGTAGGCGTTGAGGTGGCCGCCGACATTCTCGATCTCGCGCGCGATGGCGGCGGCGTCGCGACGCGCGGTGCCCTTGAAGGCCATGTGCTCGAGGAAGTGGGAAACGCCGTTCACCTCCGGCGTCTCGTGCCGCGTGCCGGCGGAGACATAGGCGCCGAAGGAGACGGTCTCGACCCGGGGCATGTGCTCGGAGACGACGGTGAGGCCGTTGGGCAGGCGGGTCAGGCGGATGGCGTCGGACATCAGGGTTCCTGGCTGGAAGCGCTTTCCCCCTATGTAGGGGCTGCCCTGCCCGGACGCATCACCGCAGGCCGCGTACCGCCCAGGCCGTGGCGGTGAAGGAGCGCGGGCCATCCGGGCCTCCGGCGCAGTAGGCGGCGCGGAGATGCCGTTCCAGCGTTGTCCGGGCCTCCGCGTCGAGACCGGCGACGAACGCCCCGACCGTGCCCTGGCCGGCCAGCCAGGGCTCCCAATAATCCGCGAAATCGGCGAAGTCTGTGCGGATGGTCAGGCCCTCTTGCACGACCTCCCGCAGACCCAGTGCCGTCCAGGCCGCGGCCAGTTCGCCCGGCGCCGAGAGCGGCGCGGCAAGCTGGCAGTCGCGGAAGGCGGCCCCCCGCGGGTCCAGCACGGCGGCGATATCGGCGCAGAGGCGGATGAAGCCGAGGCCGCCGCGGAAATCCCACACCGCCGCCGCGACCACGCCGCCGGGGCGGGTGACCCGCACCATCTCCCGCGCCGCCCGAAGCGGATCGGGGACGAAGTTCAGCACGAGCAGGCTGAGTGCCGCATCAAAGCCGGCATCCGGGTAGGGCAGGGCCTGGGCGTCGCCCTGGTCGAAGGCCAAGCGCGGGTCGCCCGCGGCGCGCGCCCGGGCGGCGGCGACGAAGGCCTCGGCGTGGTCGATCCCGGTGATGCGCGGGGCGTCGAGCGCGAAGGCGAGGCTGCCCGTGCCGCAGCCGAGGTCGAGCACATGCGCCGCGTCCGCGATGCCGGCGAAGGCGATGAAGGGTCGCGCCAGACGCGCGCTCCAGCGCCCCATGCTGCGCTCATAGGCGGTGGCGTCGGAGGCGCGGTAGATGGAGGCCACGGCCTACCGGTTGCGCCGTGCATGGCTGCGGACGAAGCCCTCGACCTGATCGAGCGCCGCCGGCAGCACGGTGAAGCGCTCCTCCCGCTCGTAGAGATCGGCGAGGCGGGCGGGCAAGGGCGGACGGACGCGGGTGGCCTGCTCGACCGCATCGGGGAATTTCGCCGGATGCGCGGTGGCGGCGATGATGATCGGCACCGCCGGGTCGTCCGGCGCCAGGCCAGGGGCGTGGGATGCTGCGGTGCCGACCGCGGTGTGTGGGTCGGCGAGGTACTGCTGCCCGGTCCAGAGCCGGCGGATCTCTGCCAGCGTCCCCGGATCGTCCAGGGTGAAGCCGCGGAACAGCGCCGTGGCTTCCCGCCAGGCCGCGTCGGGGATCGGCATGCGGCCCTCGGCGCGGAAGCGGCGCATCTGCTCGCCCGTGGCGGCGGCGTCGCGGCCCAGAAGCTCGAAGAGCAGGCGCTCGAAGTTGGAACTGACCTGGATGTCCATGCTGGGCGAGAGGCTGGGCTCCACCGCCCGGCCGGTCATGTCGTTCGACGCCAGGAAGCGGGCCAGGATGTCGTTGCGGTTGGTGCCGATGATCAGCCGCTCGATCGGCAGGCCCATGCGCCGCGCCGCCCAGGCCGCCAGCACATTGCCGAAATTGCCGGTGGGCACGCTGACCGCGACGGGCCGGTCCGGCGCGCCGAGCGCCAGTGAGGCTGCCGCGTAGTAGGGGATCTGCGCCGCGATGCGCGCCCAGTTGATCGAGTTGACCGCCGACAGCCCCATCTCCTGGCGGAACGGCGCGTCGTTGAACATCGCCTTCACGAGATCCTGGCAGGCGTCGAAGTCGCCCTCGATGGCCAGGTTGCGCACGTTGTCGGACAGCACCGTCGTCATCTGCCGGCGCTGCACCAGGCTGGTCCGTTCGTGCGGGTGGAGGATGACGATGTCGATGCGCGCACGGTCGCGGCAGGCCTCGATGGCGGCGCTGCCCGTGTCGCCGCTGGTCGCGCCGACGATGGTCAGGCGCTGGTCGCGCTTTTCCAGCACATGCTCGAAAAGGTGGCCCAGAAGCTGCAGCGCCATGTCCTTGAAGGCGAGCGTGGGCCCATGGAACAGCTCCAGCGCGAAGCGGCGCTCGTCCAGCTGGACGAGGGGCGCGATGGCAGGATGGCCGAAGCCGGCATAGGCGCGGCCGGTCATGGTGCGGAGGTCTTCGAACGCGATCTGGCCGCCGGTGAAGGGGTGGATCAGCCGGGCGGCAAGCTCGGGGTAGGGCAGGCCGCGCAGCGCGCGCCATTCGGCGGGCGAGAGGGTCGGCCAGGTCTCCGGCACGAAGAGGCCGCCATCCTCGGCGAGGCCGGCGAGCAGGACGCCTTCGAAGTCGCGGGCAGGGGCCTCGCCCCGGGTCGAGATGTAGCGCATGGCCGGGGGCTTAGCCCGCGGGGCGCGGGGATTGAAGCCGGGGCTTGGTGATGGGCAGTCGGTTGATGCCGGATATCCCGCTCAGCAGGTCGGCGGCTCCGCCAGCATCAATAGGTCCGCGTCTCTGCCGCGACCCGCGCCGTCGCGCCGCCCCGCGCCTCCTCCACCGCCGCCCGCAGGTCGCGCAGGTAGTCCTCCGCCACCTCCGCATGCACCGGGTTCAGGTGCAGGTGCATCCCGTCCGGCTGCTGCTGCCGTCCCGGCAGCCAGCCCCGCGCATCCAGCGCCGCCGCGACCTTGCCGATATCGAGCGCCGGGTCGGTCGCGCGATAGACGAAGAGCGAGAGGTCCGAGGGCTCCAGCACCGACAGCCCCTGGATGCCCGCGATCCCCTCCGTCATCACCCGCTTGGCATCCATGATCCGCCGCGCGCAGTCGAGGTAGCCCTCCTCGCCCAGGTACTGCATCACCGCCCAGGCCGCGGCGACGGCGCCGCCCGGGCGCGTCCCTTGCGTGGTGTAGGCGGCATAGGGCCCGCGCTGCCAGGCGCGGCTCTCGAAGCGGTGGAAGCGGCGCAGCGCCTCGTCGCGGACCAGCAGCAGGGAGGCGCCCTTCGGCGCCATGCCGTGCTTGTGGATGTCGGCCGAGATCGCGGTCACGCCGGGGACGCGGAAATCCCAGCCCGGCACGGGATGGCCGAGCCTCGCCACGAAGGGCGAGAGGAAGCCGCCGACGCAGGCATCGACATGCATCCAGAGGCCATGCCGTTCCGCCAGCGCGGCGAGCGGCGCGATCGGGTCGAAGACGCCGAAGGGGTAGCAGGGGGCGGAGCCGACGAGGGCGATGGTCTCGCTGTCGATGGCGCACTCCATTGCTGCGACATCGGCGCGCAGATCCTCGCCCACCGGGATGCGGCGCGATTCGAGGCCGAGATACCAGCAGGCCCGGTCGAAGGTCAGATGCGCACTGTCCGGGATGACGATGTTGCCGCGCCCTGGCGCAAGGCCGCGTTCCGCCCGCGCCCTCTCCCGCGCCGCCAAGATGGATAGGAAGATGCTTTCCGACCCACCCGAGGTGAAGGTGCCGCCCGCCGTATCTGGCGCGTGCATGAGGGAGAGGCCCATGCCGACGACCTCCTCCTCCAGCCGCTTCAGCGAGGGGAAGGCGCGCTGGCCAAGGTTGTTCTCGGTCCAGAAGGCCTTGTAGGCCTCCTGCTGCACGCGGTGCAGCGCATCGTCGAGGTAATAGAAATAGACGGCCAGCCGGCCCTGCTTCCAGGAATAGTCGGCGCGCTTCGACGCTTCCAGATCGCCCTGGATCGCGGTCCAGGGCCGGCCGGCGGTTGGGATGGCGGGGCGCATGCGGTCTCTCTCCCGGGCTTTGGCGGCGATCCTGCCATGCGTGGGCGGCCTGTCCCAACCCTTTCGCGCCGGCAGGATCGGCGGGATCATCCCGCATGGGAACCCGGGGGGACCGCATGACCGCGACACGCCGCACCGTGCTGGGGGCGGGCCTGGCCACGCTGGTCTTCCGGCCCGCCCGCGCGCAGCCGCCCGGACCCGTCGAGGTCACCTTCCTGCACGTCAACGACGTCTACGAGCACGCGCCGCAGGATGGCTGGGGCGGCCTGGCGGAACTGGCGACGCTGATCGATGCGGAGCGCGCGAGCGCCCGCGGCCCGGTGGTCTTCACCTTCGGCGGCGACCTGATCTCGCCCTCCCTCGCCTCCGGCGAGACCAAGGGGCGGCACATGATCGAGATCTTCAACGCCCTCGCGCCCGATGCGGCAGTGCTGGGCAACCACGAGTTCGACTTCGGCGCCGCGGTCGCGGCGGAGCGCATCGGCGAGAGCCGCTTCCCCTGGCTCGGCGCCAACGTCACCGCACCGGACGGGCAGCTCTTCGGTGGCGCCCGGGCGTCGGTGCTGAAGGACCTGGCGCCGGGGGTGACCCTTGGCATCGCCGGCGTGCTGACGCGCCAGACCGCCGACCTCGCGCGGGCCGAGGGCGTGAGCTTCGGGGACGAACTGCTGGCGCTGCGCGCGGCCTTCGACGACCTCCGCCGCCGCGGCGCCACGCTGCTGGTCGGGCTGACCCATCTCGACCTCGAGGAGGACCGGCGCATTGCGCGCGACCTGCGCGGCGTCAGCCTGGTGCTCGGCGGGCATGACCACGACCCGGCCAGCATCCTGGAGAACGGCGTGCTGCTGCTGCGCGCCGGGCAGAACGCGCACTGGCAGGCCAAGGCGGTGCTGCAGGTCACGCCGCGCACCGGGGACCTGGCCCGGGCGCAGCCGGGTTTCTGGGGCTTCGTGCCGAACCGCGGCGTCCCGCCCGCGCCGCGCCTCGTCCCCGTCATCGCCGCGATCGAGGATCGCCTGGCGCAGACCATGGCCGAACCGCTGCTCACATTGGCCGCGCCGCTCGACAGCCGCACCGGCACGCTGCGCACGCGGGAGGCCGCGATCGCCAACATGGTCGCCGATGCGCTGCGCGCGCATTTCGGTGCCGATGCCGCGCTGATCAACGGCGGCGGCCTGCGCGGCGACCGCGAATACCCGGCCGGCCATGTGCTGACGCGGCGCGATCTGGCGCGGGAGATGCCCTTCGGGAATTCGGTGGTGCTGCTGGAGGTGTCGGAGACGGAACTCCGCCGGGCGCTCAACCACGGCCTGTCGGAGATCGAGAAGGGCAGCGGCCGCTTTCCGCAGGTCTCGGGCCTGACGGTCACCTACGATCCCGCGGCGCCGGCCGATGCGCGGGTGAAGGACATTCTGGTCGGCGGCCAGCCCACCGATCCCGGGCGCCGCTACACGCTGGCGACGACGAACTACCTCGCCGGCGGCGGCGACGGGTACGACGTGCTGCAGGGCGCAGTGGTGAAGGTGGATGCCAGCGGTGGGCCGCTGCTGGTGAACGTGGTGGCCGACGCCCTGCGTCGCCCCGGGGCGGTGGTGCCGGGCGTGGAGGGAAGGATCGCGGCGCGGTAGCCGGTGGGGCGCCGGATCCGGATCACGCCGGTCGATCAGGCAAGCGGATCGCGCGCAAGGGACTGTGGGCTACGGCGTCCAGCCTTGGGGGGTTCTCCGTGGCGTGCCAGTGGATGCAACCCAGCACCGCTCGATGGCGAGGTCCTGCGGGTTTCGCCGAGACAGGCGTCGGTGCCCACCGTCACGCGGTATTCCGGAGGGGCGACAGGCCTGGACGCCGTGGCCCATAGGCCCGCGCGCGCCGCAGGTGCCGATCGTGGCTCAGCCCCCGGGGCTGTCGGTCATGATGTAGCCCATGAGGTCGCCCACGTTGCGCTCCAGATCCCGGATGATGTCCTTGACGACGTCTCCGATCGAGATCACCCCCACGACTTTCCCCGCGTCCAGCACCGGCAGATGGCGGAAGCCGCGCGCGGACATCATGGTCATGCAGGTCTGCAGCGGCTCGTCCGGCGTGACGGTCACCGGGTTGCGCGTCATCACCTGGCTGACAGGCGTCTGCTTCGCATCGAGCCCGGGCAGCAGTACTTTGATCGCGCAGTCACCCTGGGTCACGATACCAACCAGCCCGTCGTTCTCGATGACCAGCACGGATCGGACCCGGTTGTCGCGCATCCGGCGCAGCGCCTCGACGACCATGTCGCCGGGACCCACATGGATCAGGGCGCCGCTCTTCCGGGCCAGTGCATTCTTTACGGTGTCCATCGATCCTCTCCCTGGGTCTGAGCGGCGGCGGCCCAGACGGCGCCGCTGCTGGCTCGCTCCACAGCCGCAGCCAGACGATGCTCGGACCTGATGTGACGCTGCTTCCCGGAAGATGGCAACACCATGTCGCACGCTCCGCCTGCCGTCGCGCCGAAACGGAGCCACCTCTCATGACACCGGCCACATCGCACCCGCGCGCCGCGCGGGCCAGTGAGAGGCGCAGCCGTATCAGGTCAAATGCCGCATGGTCCGGCGCTTGCGACGATTGGGGTGACCCATGGCGCACTGCACTGGATCCGACACCGAGATGGCTAGGCCGGGCCGTCGCACTGAGCGACGGGGGACGGCAGGGGCCACGGGCCGGAAGCGGAGGCGCGGGACTCGTCCATCAGCACGGGAGGCAACGAAGGCCAAGGGTGGGCACCGCTGCAACCGGCAAGCCACGGTGTCACAGCAGCCGAAGGCGAAGTCGGTCGCGCCCAGGTCACTGGGCTCGACGGCGCGGATGCCCCGCATTGCCGCCTCAGGACAGCTCGATGTCCAGGGTATGTCCCAGGAAGAAGCGGAGCATCTCGCCGGATGCATCGAGGCCCCGCGGGTCGGTATACGACCCCTCGGCACGGCCGCCAGACCAGGCATGGCAGCCGCCATGCACCTGCCATTGCGCGAGCTCCGCCCGATCCGCCGCGTCGATGTAGACGGTCAGGGGATAGGTCCGCCCGCCCGGCACCTGTCCGTGCCGGACATCCCTGCGCAGGCCGCGCGCGCCGGCAGACAGGGCGATTATCAGGTCGCCGTTGCGCGGATGCGCCGTGCTGTCCCTGTCTGCGGGAAAGACGATGGTCGGCACCAGCCGCCCGTTGGCCGGAGTGCCCGCGTGGCGCTCACGAAAGTCACACCGCTGGCCCAGATCGGCGATACGCGCCTGCAGCAGCGCAACCCCGCTGGCCCGACCGCCACCGGGCCCGGACTGCACGGTTGCGCCCGATCCGTTGCCCCAGCAGGGTCAAGGGCTGATCGATCTCGAACTGCGGCATCGCAGTGCTCGCCGGCGTCGACCCCTGGACGAAGCCGATGCGGTCGAAAGCCGCAACGCTCGGCCCGACCTGCAGCATCGCATCCGCTACCAGCGCACCGCTCGTGCCACCACCGATCACAGCAACATCGACCTTCAGACCGCCGCCGAGCGGCGTCGTCGCGGGGGAGCGCACGCGATCGGCCAACCACAGCGGCAGGCCGGTCCGCAGCTTCGGCGGCATGATGGCATCGATGGCCTGTAGGGCAGCGCGGCTGGCACGCGACCGATCGGGCGCTGGCGAGGAGAACGTATCCTCGGATCCATGATCGAGGGATGGCAGCCGCGCTGCGAGACGGCGTTCAACCACGCTTCGGACGCTTCGCCGGGGGCCTCGCCGGGGTCTCGGGCGAAAGGGTGGCTTCACGCTCCCAAAACCTCATGGCTCCGCAGCGTGCCACGAACCCAGCGGCATCCGCCGCGACACGCAGGGGAACGAAGCCGCCATCGCCGGTAGCCACGCCGGCCTTGTCGAACAGCACCCCGGCCGCGTCGCCATGCGCGATGAACTTGCAGTGCGCGAAGGCATCCGCGACGAAATCGCGGGTGGCAGGCAGCGCGGCGAGCAGCGCCGCCCCTTCGGCAGAAGGCAGGATGGCGACAGCGTCGAACAGCACCGAGGGGCCTGCAACCAGGGCGTGGTGCACCGCCATGTTGCTGCCGTCGCTCGCCTGGATACCGCCAATCTCTGGCGCCACCAGTTCGAGCGTTGCCCCCTCCTCCTCAAGCGCGGCCCGCAGCGCCGTCAGCAGCACGGCGTCGCTTCCGTCCGTTACCAAGGCGCCGACCTTGCGGCCGCCGAAATCAGGCGGCGGATTGGCCAACAGGCTCAGCGCCGGCGAGGGCGGCAGGTCGTCCCGCACACGGCAAGCGGGTGGCGCGGCTGCGGGCATCGTCCCGATACCCAGCTTGCTGGCCACCGCAACAGCCAGCGCCACGTCTACGTTCAGCAGGTGCCCGATCACGCGCAGGGTAATCCGCGGCGTCTCGACCTTGCCCAGCTCGAAGGCGAAGGCGTCGCGGATATGCCCCTGCTCAACCCCGGTCTGGCTGATGTAGAACTGCCGCGCCTGGCTGTAGTGGTCGGCGAAGCTCTGCGGGCGCGCGCGAAGCTTCGCGCCCGTCTCCTCGCCGGGATAGGTGACGAAGCCGCGCTGCGGTGACTCACGGGGGCCGCCAGCTGCTCCGCCCCAGGAGTTCGGCTCGTAGTTTGCACGCCCCGCGGGATTGCGGAACGCCATGTGACCGTCCTGCTGGAAATGCGCGAAGGGGCATTTCGGCGCGTTGATCGGCAGATGCGTGAAGTTCGGACCGCCGAGCCGCTTCAGCTGCGTGTCGAGGTAGGAGAAATTGCGTCCCTGCAGCAGCGGGTCATTGGTGAAGTCCACCCCAGGCACGATGTTCTGGGTCATGAAGGCGACCTGCTCGGTCTCGGCGAAGAAATTCTCCACCACGCGATCGAGTACGAGCCGCCCGACGCGGCGGATCGGCACCAGCTCCTCCGGGATCAGCTTGGTGGCGTCCAGCACATCGAAGTCAAAGCCCGCGGCGAAGGCCTCATCGAACAGCTGCAGCCCGAGCTCCCACTCCGGGTAATCGCCCGCCTGGATCGCCGCCCACATGTCGCGCCGATGGAAGTCGGGATCCGCACCGTTCAGCTTCACGGCCTCGTTCCAGAGCACGGACTGCATGCCCCGCTTGGGCTTCCAATGGAACTTGACGAAGATGGAGCGGCCTTCCGCGTTGACCAGGCGGAAGGTGTGCACGCCGAAGCCCTCCATGAAGCGCAACGCGCGCGGCAGGGTGCGGTCTGACATCGCCCACATCAGCATGTGCGTGGACTCTGGCGTCAGGGAGACGAAGTCCCAGAAATTGTCGTGCGCCGTCGCCGCCTGCGGAAAGCCGCGATCGGGTTCGTCCTTCGCTGCATGGATAAGGTCGGGGAACTTGATCGCATCCTGGATGAAGAAGACCGGGATGTTGTTCCCGACGATGTCCCAGTTGCCCTCCTGCGTGTAGAGCTTGACGGCGAAGCCGCGCACGTCCCGCGCAAGATCCGCCGAGCCCTTGTTTCCGAGGACGGTGGAGAAGCGCGCGAAGGCGGGGGTGCGCTCGCCCTTGCGGGCGAAGATGTCGGCCCGGGTAATGTCGGTCAGCGACTCATAGGTCTCGAAGAAACCGTGCGCGCCGAAGCCACGGGCGTGCACGACGCGCTCGGGGATCCGTTCATGATCGAAGTGGAAAATCTTCTCCCGGAAATGCGGATCCTCCAGCAGCGCCGGGCCGCGTGCGCCGGCGCGCAGGGTATTCTGATCATCGGCAACCGGCATGCCCTGCTGCGTGGTGAGGACCGGCACATCGCCACCGGCGATCTGATGCGTCTCGCCGCCCGAGCCCAACAAGGCCTGGGGTGCAGCAGGGGAGGGCTTCGGCTGACGTGGTCCAGGCATGATATCTGATCCTTGAGGCGGGTTCAGGCGAGTGCCAGGAGGTGCGGCACGGGGCACGCGATCACCCGCTGTGGGCACGTCGCGTCGGTTCTGGCCGGGGCCGCTGAGTCGTCCGGGTGAGACGACGCCAGACTTGCTCGGCAAGGCGGCCACCCAGCATGTGCACGGGACTGCGCCAGGCGAGCAGACCAAGCATCTCCCGTAAGGGCGAGATGGCGCAGAGTGCCGCAAAGGCCCGCTGCCGCAGGAGCAGCGCTTCCGCCGCGACGCCGCTGGGCCGGCGCCGCAGCCGGAGCAGGATCAGCAGCGCGAGCAGGGTGTCGACCGCGGCGAGGCTGAGCGTCGCGCCGATCGGGCCAAGGCGCTCGCTCAGCCAGATCAGGGCTGCCGCATGCAGGAAGCCCACCGCCAGGCGGCCGAAAAGCCCGGATGCCGCGACCACCATTGCGGACTGCGCCACGTCCCGCGCCTCGGCCTTCAGGCGGAGGCCCTCCGCCTGCGCGATCGCGCCGATCAGGCGGAGGGCGCGCATGATCAGCGCCGGACCAGAAGCGCGACCATCAGCCCCGCCACGCCCGCGAGGCTCAGCGCCGTCAGCGGCCTCTCCTGCACTGCGTGGGTGAGGCGCGATAGCTGGTCACGCACCGTATCGGTGGCGGCCTGGGCCGCATCCGCGGCCTGGTTCACCACAGTGTCGACCGCTGGCGCGACACGCTCGGACACCACCTCCTCGACCCTGGCGCGTAGCCGGGCAATTTCGTTGCCAGCAGTCGTGTCGGCACTGCGCAATGTGTTGTCGATGTCCATGTCGAAAGACTCCAGTGGGTTGCTTCGGGTCATGCCGCAGGCGTCAGGGGCCAGTGCGATCGGCCTCGACATGCGGATGCGGCATTGAGCGCTCGGGGGTACGGTTGGTGGGCTACGTGTCCGCAAGACCCTCAGCGCGCGTCAGTGCTCATCGTGCGGCGGAGCGGGCGCTCGCCCAGCGATCGCGGACGCAGGCCAACAGCGGCGTGGCACGTCACGGTGCTCGTGCGACCGGCATGGCAGCGTTCCTTCTCTTCGGTTGCGACGTACAACCCGGTCGGTGCCCCGAGGTTCCGTCCGCCAAGTCGATCCGCTGGATCGCGCGCCCGACAATTCCGCGATCAATCGTGGAACCTGGTGGCTTCCAACGCGGCCCATCCAGCGCGTTCCACGAAGGGCGTCCTGTGCGTCGGACGACGCGGCGGTCGAGGCGTCGCAGGTCTTGCGGGCGGGCAGACGGCACTCTGGCGGAACTCCAGCAACGCGCTGGCCTGGACTGCGTCGGCATCGGCGCTGCAACGCTCCTGCCAGAACACCAGAGACGGAAGATCCGATGTCGGAGACCCCAACCGCGATACCCTGAGCACAGCGGGTCATGGCGGTGTGGCTCGCGTGGAGACCGCGGCGCTCAGCTCCTCCGACAAGGTCGAAGGACCGAGCCTGTACGACCGTGCCGGCCGCAAGCTGGGGTTCATCCACAGTCTGATGTCCGGCAAGAAGAGCTCGGGGTAGCCGATCGCCAGGATGGCGATGTCACCGCGGTGACTGAGGCGCAGCTGGCCAACGCGCCGAAGTACGACGATGCCGAATCCGACACATGGACGGATACTGCATGGCGTGACGCCGTGGGCGACCGCGATCGCTCACCGGTCGTCTGACGAACGGGGTGTCTGATGCGAACTGGCCGGGTCGGTGCTGCACCACCCGGCCAGAGCGGCGATACATCGGGCGCGCCAGAGTGACGATGCCCACCCGCAAAGTCGGCCCAGACCCAGCGCGTCTGGCCTGTCCGCGCGCCGCTGATCGAGCGTCTCCGCGACAGAAGCCGCTGGCGCCTCGACCATGCGCCAGCGTCCCGCCGTCTGACCAGGCGGGGCGTTCCCGTCAGGCTGCCGGCCGTAGGGCCTCGCGGTTTACCGAGCCTGCTGCGATCTGACCCAGTAGCCGGTCGGCGGCCTTCTCCTCGGTCAGGGTCAGGTGCAGCAAAGTCTCTGCCTCGGTGTGGCCCAACCCCTTGGCCCAGCTCGTCAGGGCACCGTAACGCGCGATCTCGTAGTGTTCGACCGCCTGGCCGCAGGCAATGAGCCCGGCGTCCCGGACGGCGCTCGGTGTCGGGGCCTCGCCGAGCAGTTCCTCCGCTTCGCCGACCAAGCCTTCGATCGCCTCGCAGGTTTTGCCGCGCGGTCGCTGGCCGATCACCTCGAAGACCTGCTGCAGCCTCTCGACATGCTGCTGGGTCTCCTCGCGGTGATCGGTAAAGGCCTGCTTGAGGTCAGCGTTCTGCGCGGCGCGTGCCATTTTCGGCAGCGCCTTCAGCAGCCGCCGCTCGGCGTAGTAGACATCGCGTAGTGTCGACAGGAACAGGTCGTGCAGCGAATTCGTCGCCATGGCGGGATCCTCTTCTGGTCGTGGTCAGCGTGGTGGTGGTCGGGACCGTCCGCCCGCGGGATTCTCCGGGGATCCGAGACGCCGCGGGGAACTGCGCATAGCGACGCGACCCGCAAGGATGGGTCGCGTCACCATCCGGTCAGGCGGGTTCGTCTCGGAGATGCCCGCCATAGGCCGCTGCGGCGCTGGCAACGAAGGCACCGATCAGCATCGCCAGCCCGATGAACAGGGCGAGCCTCGCTGATGCCTTGCGTGCGGCATCGGCGATCTCTCGCGCCTGCACTGCTGCCTGCTTGGCGCGTTCAATCGCCTGGTCCACGCGTTGCCGTGCCACGTCCGGCGCAATGCCCGCACGCGCGGCCACCACCTGCGACAGGTAGACACGGTCCGGCTGGGGCACGTCCCCTGCAGCGATCCCGTTGGTCAGAATGCGCGTGACCTCGGGCGCAACATCCGTGGCAGGCGCATTCCCCGGCGCTGCGGTCCCTTCCGCAGGGCGCATCAGGGTGTCGATGTCATACAGGCTGACAGGGCCGAGCGCGGCCGCGGCAGTCTGCACAGCCCCTTCCGACACGGCGCCGACACCGCGGGCGCCGCTCGAGATGATCCCGCCGACGGCCGAGCCCAGCAGCGCTAGACCGACCATCGTGGCCAGGGCCCAGGCCAGCAGGCCATGGACGGTGTCGCGAAAGAACACCTCGTCACGGTGATAGCCCGTCCAGTTCGCCCGCAGGCGGCCGGCGACGTAGCCCCCGACCGCGGACGACAACCCCTGGACAATGATGAGCCAGATGACTGCCCCGACGGCGAAGGTGGTTGCCGTTACTCCGTGCCCGGCCCATGGCGAAATCGCCGAGAAGCCGAGCCCCGCGCCGATCACCACCAGCAAGGTCGTGGCACCGAACGCTGTCAGACCGCCTGCAAAAATGGCCGCCCAGGAGACGGCAGGCGCGGTGGCAACGTCAGCATCGGCATTCGCCCGGGCTGTGACGACCTGATCGGGCATCATCGCCAGACCAATGCGAGCAGAATGATGATGGGGATGGGGATGCCGAGCATCCAAAGCAGTATACCGCGGCCCATGGCTGCCTCCTGTTTCGGGGTATCAGGACGAACAGTGCATGGTGCCGGCGAAGGTTGCCCGCGCTGTTGATCACAACGCACGGACCCGGAAGGGGCGATGAACGCCGCGGCGGCGGCGCGTCGATGAGCCGGAATGTGCAAACAGGACAGAGCGTTCGCTGCACCGAGGACGCGCCGCGCGGGCCGTGATCTGGCGCCAGCAGCGACGCGTGTCCTCCACCTGGCTGTCGGTGCATGACCGCGATCCTGAGCCAGGCCAGGAGCATGTCCGCCGGGCCCCGCCCCAGCCACACGCGCATCTCGCGCGTCATGCGGGTCTGCTGGACGCTCAGTGAGCGCCACATCGCGGGCGTCTAACCCGATTGATGGAAACACCGTCGTGGTGCCTGCTCCCAATCTCCAGCGCGCCGGGGGGCTGCAGACGATGCTGCGCGGCGAGTCCACCTGCTCCTCCGCTGTCGTAGGTCGTGGAGCGCTTCGTGGAGAAGGCGCCGCACCAGGACGAGCACGCCTTCCGCATCGAGTCACAGGTCGTTAGCGATCTGTCGGAACGCGGTCTCTGTCGCAAGCCAGGCGAGGCGCCCACGCCGCCTCGCCTGCGCCGGGCAAGATGTCCGCAGGCCGAGCCGCGTTGTCGACGATCCCGGGACGCGACGGCGGAACCACCACCGCGTGCCGCGGACCCTCAGGCAAGCGCCACCCATCCAGACCTGCCTGGACCAGCCTTTCGGACCAGCGCCCGCAACCCGAGGGAGAGTGGGTGAACCGCCCCGGGTTTGCCGGCGGCTGTTTGGTTTGGGTCATGCGGCCAAGGGAAGGGTGCCCGTGGCTGCATAGTAGCGTGCCTCGGCTTCGGCCGGCGGCACATAGCCGATCGGCTCCAGGAGGCGCTGATGGTTGAACCAGTCGACCCATTCGAGCGTGGCGAACTCCACGGGGTCGATGCCGCGCCAGGGTCCGCCCCGCCAGATCACCTCGGCCTTGAAAAGGCCAATGATCGTCTCTGCCAGGGCGTTGTCGTAACTGTCGCCGACGCTGCCTACGGAAGGCGCGATGCCGGCGTCGGCCAGCCGCTCGGTGTAGCGGATGGAGACATATT
>JAIYAI010000424.1 GCA_027489135.1 Acetobacteraceae bacterium | reverse complement strand
GTCCTCAACCCACGGGGCCGAAAGGCGACGCGCTCACAAATATCCGATCCCACCCTCGGCAGCGCTCCGCTTTTGTCGACACGTGCGCGGGCCCGACAATGGCCCGTCAGATCCAGAACTGCCGCCGGATCCAGCGCACCGGGTCGCGCAGCAGCCAGGCGAGCCAGGAGGAGGGCGCCGTCTCGATCCGGGCCCAGCCCTCCATGCCCGGCCTGAGCCCGTCCTGCGCCTCGGCATCGAGGGTGGTGATCACCCGGAACACGTTGCGGCCCTGCACGACCTCGGCCATCGGCCGCACCCGCAGCACCTCGCCGATGCGCACATTGCCGGGCTCGGCGGCCGGCGAGAGGCGCACGCGCTGGCCTGGCGCGACCATCGGCACGTGCTCGTCCAGCACCAGCACCTCGCCGCGCAGCGGGCCCGGCAGCGCAATCTCGAACAGCACCTGCCCGCGCGTGACCGGCTGCCCCAGGCTGCGGCGCAGGTCGCCGGCGACGATGGTGCCGTCCACCGGCGCGCGGATGTCGGCGAGGCCGAGGCGATATTCCAGCAGCCCCACCTGCGCCTCGGCCCGGCGGGCGGCGAGCAGGGCGATCTGCTCCTTCGCCGGCTCCCCGGCGGCGCGGGCAATCGCGGCCTCGCGCCGGTCGTTGGCGGCGCGAGCACGGGCGGCGGCGAGTTCCAGTTCGACCTCCCGCGTGTTGAGGCGCGCCAGCGGCGTCACCCCCGCCTGCACCGCGTCGCCGGGCTGGGCGGCGGAGGCCTCGAGGATGCCGTCGAACGGCGCGGTCACGCTGCGCGCCCGCTCGGGCTGGAGGACGAAGGGCGCCGGTACCTCGGCCGGCCGCGGCAGCAGCGCGAGGCCGCCGATCACCGCCGCGGCGGCGCCGGCCGCGACCAGCCCGCGCCGGCCTGGCCCGCGCGGCGGCGGCAGCACGGCCATGGCGCCCAGCATGTCGGCCGCGGGCTGCAGCCGCGCCGCCAGCCCCTCCGGCACCGCGGCACCGGGCGCGAAGGCGAGGATCAGCGCGGCCTCGTCCGGCGCGCGGGAAGGCACCGTCAGCAGCGGCCGGGCGCCGAAGGCGGCGGCGAAGCCGCGCTCGGCCGGGCTCTCGGCCTCGCCCTGGTGCGGCGTGGCGCGGGCGATCGCTTCCTCGGCCAGCGCCACCAGCAGCCTCGGCATCTCCGCCCCCGGCTCCACCCTGGGCTGGTCGGACAGCCCGAGCCGCCCGCCGCGCCGGCCCGGCCGCAGCGCGATCGCCACACGCTGCACGCCGGGGACGGCACTCGCCACCAGGCCCGCCGCGCGATGCAGGCCGAGGGCGGGGTCGTCCGCCCAGCGCAGCGCCTCGGCGACCGCGGCCGCCAAAGCCTGCGGCGCCTGGGCGGCGGAGGCGGCCTCGACGGCCCCGGCCTCGGCCAGCGCGGCGAGGAAGGCGACGCGCTCGCGGGTCAGGGCCAGCCCGGCCTGGTCGCGCGCCGCGACCTCCAGCACCAGGGCACCGCGGCGGGCGGCGGCGCCGGCAGTCGGCGGATCGGCCGGGCCGAGCAGGGCGGCGAAGCGGAAGACGCCGCCCTCGCCCGGCGCGGCGGCGAGCATCCGGCCGGCGAAGGCCTCCTCGGCCAGCCCGATCCAGGCGGCGGGCGGAGCGTCCTCGGTTTCCGGCGCCAGCGCGCGCCAGGTGCCGTCGGGATCGCGCGCCAGCACGGCGCCGGCCTCGCCCAGGGTCAGCGCGCGCGCCGTCTCCAGCAGCGCAGCGGCCCAGCCCGGCTCGCGCCGCGCGAGGCGGAGACGCTGCAGGCGCGCCGCCAGCGCGTCCGGCCCCGGCGCGGCGGTGGAGAGGCGTGGATCGGCCGTGCCGAGCCTGTCCGCCGCGACGTTCATGCCGGCAGCGCCCCCGTATCCAGTTCGGCCTCGAGCCCCGCCGGCAAGGTGCCGTCCGGGTTGTCGATGACGAAGACCGCGCGGAAGCGGCCCGAGGCGACGTCCATCACCGGGTCGAGGTGCCTGAGGCGCGCCGGCACCACCCGGTCCACCGGTTCGGACAGGCGGAGGCGATACCCCTCCCCCAGCCGCAGCCGCCGCCAGAGCGGCGCCGGAACGTAGAGCACCGCTTCCAGCACGCGGAGGTCGGCGACGGTGATGGGCCGGTCCGTGCGCAGCAGCGTCGCGCCGGGGACGGTCTCGAGCCGCGTCACCACGCCGTCGAAGGGCGCGCGGATGGTCATCTGCTGCTGCGTCGCGATCTCGAGGTCGAGGCGCTGGCGTTCCACCTGCCGGCGTTCCTCGGCGGCGTCGGCGGCGGCCTTCGCGACCTCGAGGCGGGACCGGGCCTGGCGCAACTCCCACTCCGTCGCGGCGCCGCGGCCTGCGGCCTGCTGGGTGCGGGCGAAGACCGAGGCGGCCTCGGCCTGCTGCGCCTGGGCCTGGCGGAGTTCCCCCTCGGCCTCGGCGGAGACGCGGGCGAGGCCGACCCGGGCCGCCTGCACGTCGTCGACCAGGCGGATCAGCACGGCGCCGGCCTGCACGGGCTGGCCCTCGACCACCAGCACCTCGCGCACCACGCCGTCCACCGGGGGCCCGAGGGCGGCGAGGCGCATCGGTCGCGTCGGGCCGCGCACGCCCTCGTCGGCCCGTGCGGGCGCGACGAGGAGGAGCGGCAGGGTCAGCAGGGCGCGGCGGCCAGGCGATCGCATGGCAGCCTTATACCGCAAGCCGGCGCTGCACGGCCTGGCGCGCACGGCGCCAGAGCTGGGCGAGGATGGGCGCGGGCGGCAGGTCGATCCAGGCCTCCACGCGCATGCCCTGGAACAGTCCCGGCGGCTCGGCGCCGGTGGGGCGCAGGCGGAGTTCCCAGACCCGCTCGGTGGGCTTCGCCTCGCCCCGTGCATCGGGCTGCGCGGCGATCGGGCCGCCGGCGTAGTTCGCCAGCGCCGCCGAGGGCAGCACGTCCCGCGCCTCCGAAGGGGGCGCGATGGGAAGTGCCGTGAAGCTGGCCGGCCCCGGCCCGCGCGGGCGCAGCGGGATGGGCCGGGACGGATCAGCCGCCAGCGCCGCCAACGCGATCGGCCCGTCCCACTGGTCCAGCACGAGGCGAATTTCGGCCGGCGCGCCGGGATGCAGCACGGCGCCGAGCGGCCGCTGCTCCTCCCGCCGGACCCATTCGCCGGTGAGCGTCAGGGCGCGGAGTGGCTCCCATTGCGCCCCCGCCGGCAGGGGCAGCACCCAGTTCGCCTGTTCCCGCAGCAGGCCCGCCTGCTGGGACGCGATGGCGCGGCGGCGTTCCTCGACGGCGTCGATGTTGCGGCCCTCGGCGCGGGCGCGGCGGGCCTCGACGGCGAG
>JAIYAI010000234.1 GCA_027489135.1 Acetobacteraceae bacterium | reverse complement strand
GTTGCCGAGGATGAGGGCGATGGGGCGGTCGCGCGGGATGCGGGACGGCGGGTCGCCGCCGGCGGCAATGGCGGCGACGGTCAGGTATTGCCCCCGCATGCCCTTCAGCAGGGCCGGCAGGTTGCGGGCACGCAGCACGCGCAGATGCTCGAGCCCGCCCTCGGAGGTCCGGAAGGCGGCGTCGGAGAGGTCGGCCTGGCGCGGGTCGTCCGACAGGATCAGGGACCGGCAGCCGAAGAAGGTGGCGGAGCGGGCGATGGCACCGAGATTGTGCGGGTTGCCGATCCCGTCCAGGACCGGCAGCAGCACGGATCCGTGAAGATCGCGTGGCAGCGCATGCCCGGGCAGGGGCTCGGCGAAGCGGGCCTGGGCGACGGCGCAGATGCCGCCGTGATGCATGGTGCCGGCGATGCGGGCGAGTTCGGCGGCGCCCACCTCCCGGTAGGGCTTGCGGTGGCGCGCCATGTGCGCGGCCAGCGGCCGGGCGAAGCCCGCCATCTCCGGCACGTAGAACAGGCGCAGCACCGCCTGAGGTCGAACCAGGAAGACCGCACGCACCGCGGCCGAACCGCAGAGCCGGTTGGGATCAGGCGGGCGCGGCAGGCGCTCGTCCGGGGGGTCAGCCTGCATCGGCCAGCCCGCGCAGGGTGGCGAACAGGGCGTCCGGAATGCCGATGCCCTCGGCGTCGGCGGTCGCGGCAAGGCCCCGGCGGCGGGCGCCCGGCAGGCGCACCCCGTCATCGGCCAGCATCGCCGCGATCAGCGCCTCCACCCGGTCCAGCACGGCGTCGCGCCCGGCCAGCGCACCCGGGTCGATCGCCAGGATTGCCTGGCCCAGGCGCGGGCGGTTGCCCTCGTCGACGAAGAAGCTGTCGGCCTCGAAGCCGAAGGCGGCGCCGGTCAGCGCGCAGCAGAGCAGTTCCACCACCAGTGCCAGCAGCGCGCCCTTGCTGCCGCCCATGGCCAGCATGGCGCCGCCGAGCGCGGCCTTGGGATCGGTGGTCGGCCGGCCCTCGGCGTCGATCGCCCAGCCCTCCGGGATCGGGCGGCCTTCCTTCGCGGCCACCATGATCTTCCCGCGCGCCACCTCCGACAGCGCCATGTCGATCACCAGCGGGTCGGCGGCGCGGCGCGGGAAGGCGGCGGCCACGGGGTTGGTGCCGAGCAGCGGGCGCCGACCGCCCGGGACCGGCATGGCGGCGGGCGAGTTGGTGAAGGCCAGCGCGACCAGGCCGTGCTCCCGCGCCAGCGCCGCGACGGGCAGGCCCATGGCGCCGGAATGATGGCTGTTGGTGATGCCGCAGAAGGCGATGCCATGTGCCGCGGCGCGCCGTGCCGCTTCCGCCCGGGCCAGGTCGAGTGCGGGATAGGCGAGGCCATGCCGTGCATCGATCAGCGCTGTGCCGCCGCGTTCGGCGATCACGCCAGGCACTGCCGCCCCGTCGGCGCGGCCGTTGCGCAGGAAGGCGCAGTACTGCGGCACACGGGAGAGGCCGTGCCCGGCCTGGCCCTCGGCCTCCGCCGCGACCAGGGTACGGGCCGTCGCCGCGGCCATGGCGGGGGCTGCGCCGGCGGCGGCCAGCGCATGGCGGGCAAGCGCCTCGGCATCGGCAAGGGTCAGGCGCGGCATGGTCGGGCCCTGGTGTTGACGATCCCGGTGTAGCGCCTGCGCGCGGGCGCCGACAGGCGGCGTCAGCCCATCGCCAGCGCCACCAGCACCCGTTCCGCGATCAGGGTGGAGACGCGGCTGTTGCTCTCCACGGTCATGCCTGCGACATGCGGGGACAGGATCAGGTTCGGGCATCCGGCCAGCGGCGAGCCTGGTGGCAGGGGCTCGGCCTCGAAGATGTCGAGCGCGGCACCGGCGATGCGGCCCGTGCGCAGCGCCGCCGCCAGCGCCGCTTCCTCAACCACGGCGCCGCCGGCGGTGTTCACCAGCACCGCGCTCGGCTTCATCGCCGCGATCGCCGCCGCGGAGAGCAGCCCCCGGGTTGCCGCCACGGGCGGCACGTGCAGGGTCACCGCATCGGACCGGGCGAGCAGCGCGGCGAGCGCGAGACGCTCGGTCGGCGTCTCGGTCCAGCCGGCATGGCCCTCCGGCAATACCGGGTCGTGCGCCACGACGTGCATGCCGAAGGCGCGCGCCAGCCTGGCGACGCGCCGGCCGATATCGCCGAAGCCGATGATGCCGAGGGTCTTGCCGCGGATCTCGCGTCCCCGCCCGAGTTCCGCGCGCGGCCATGCACCCGATGCGACTGCGGCAGTGGCCGCGAAGGCGCCACCGCGCAGCAATTGCCCGATGGCCAGCATGACGTATTCGGCGACGGAATCGGCGTTGGCGCCGGTGGCCGGGATCACCTCCACGCCCCGCGCGCGGCAGGCGGCGAGGTCGATGGCGTGCAGCCCGGCACCGAGCCGCCCGATCACGGCGAGGCGCGGCGCGGTGGCCAGCAGCGTAGCATCGACCTGGACGCGGTCCCGCACGATCAGCGCCCGCGCCTCCGCCAGCGCGCCGGCAAGGCGGGCCGGGGCTTCGGCGAGGCGGGGATCGTGCAGCGTCGGATGCGCGGCGGCGAGGGCGGCGACGGCGGCCGCCTCCATGGCCTCGGCGATCACGATCGTGGGGTTGGGCGCGGTCACGGCTCGCCCCGGATGCCGGCCTCCGCGACCAGCTTTGCCCAGCGCTGCACCTCCTCGCGCAGGAAGGCCTCGGACCGGGCGGGGTCCCAGCCGAGCACGTCGAAGCCGGCCTCCTCGGCGCGACGCACCAGGGCGGGGTCGCGCATCGATGCCTGGGTCTCGGCCGCCAGCCGCGCCATGGCGGGGGCGGGCGCGCCGGCACTGGTCAGCACGGCGGTCCAGTTGGTGATGGTCAGCGCCGGCAGCCCGGCCTCCGCCGCCGTCGGGACATCGGGCAGGCTGCGGTGCCGCGCCGGACCGGTGACGGCGAGGGCCCGCAGCAGCCCGCCCTGGATCTGCGGCAGGCATTCGGGAAGGTTCGGCACCGCGAAGTCGAGCGTGCCGGCGACGAGGTCGGTTACCACGGGCCCGCCGCCGCGATAGGGCACATGCGTCAGGTTGCCGCCCGCCCGCGCCGCCTGGCGGATCAGTTCCAGCGCGAGGTGGGGCGGCGACCCGGTTCCCGGCGTGCCGACCGACATCGGCCGCGTCCGCGTCGCAGCGACGAGGTCGGCGAGCGTCGTGTAGGGGCTCTCCCGTCGCACCACGGCGACCAGCGGCACGGCGCCGAGGACGGAGATGGCGGAGAAGGCGCGCAGCAGGTCGTAAGGCGGGTTCGGCACCAGGCTGGCATTCACGGCATGGGTCAGCGTGATGGCGAGCAGCGTGTATCCGTCGGGCGGGGCCTTGGAAGCGGCATCGGCGCCGATCATGGCGGCGCCACCGGGCCGGTTCTCGACGACGACGGGCCGCCCGAGGCGATCGGTCAGTTGCTGCGCCAGCAGGCGCGCCATCATGTCGGTGATGCCGGCAGGGGCGAAGGGCACGATGTAGCGCAGCGGACGGTCCGGCCAGACCGTCTGCGCCTGTGCGGCAAGGGGAAGCGCGGCGGCGGCACCGATCAGGGCGCGGCGGGTCGGATGCGGCACGGTACCTCCCTGGGTCCGCGGCCGGTCGCGCCGGCCTTGGTCGCAGTCTAGCAGCGCGGCCGGGGCGTTTGGGAAGCGCGAAGACGCGCTACGCAGCGGGCAGCTTCACCAGGAAGCGCGCACCGGTCACCTTCCCCTCCGCGTCGCGCCGGTTCTCCGCGCCGATCTGTCCGCGCAGCCCCTCGACGATCTGCTTGCTGATGGAAAGGCCGAGGCCGGAATGCTGGCCGAAGCGCTCGCCGCTCGGGCGCTCGGAGTAGAAGCGGTTGAAGATGCTCTCGAGCTTGGCCTCGGGGATGCCGGGGCCCTCGTCCTCCACCGTGATCTCGATCATCGCGCCGGCGGGGCGGGCGCGGACCCAGACGCGGCCCTGCTCCGGGCTGAAGGAGATCGCGTTGCCGATCAGGTTGCGGAAGACCTGCACCAGGCGCCCCTCGACGCCCCGCACCACCAGGCCTTCCGGTGGCGCTTCCAGCACCAGTTCGGGGGCCGTCTCCTCCTCCCGCGTCGCGTTGTGGAGCTCGGCGAGCGTGCCGAGGATGGGTGCGATGTCGACCGGCGTCGCGGCGGTGCGCGAGAGCTCCGCATCGACGCGGGAACTGTCCGAGATGTCGGCGATCAGCCGGTCCATCCGCACCGCATCCTCGGCGATGATGCCGAGCAGGCGGCGCTGCTGGTCCGGGTTGTCGATGCGGCGGAGGGTCTCGATCGCGCTGCGGACGGAGGTGAGCGGGTTGCGCAGCTCGTGCGCCACGTCCGCGGCGAAGCGTTCGTTGGTGTCGATGCGGGTCCAGAGTGCGGTCGCGGAGGACTGCAGGTCCCGCGCCAGGATGCCGATCTCGTCGCCGCGGCCGAGCAGCGCGGGGGGCACGCTGCCGGCGCGACCCTCGCCCTGGCGCATCCGGGCCGCCGAGCCTGCAAGCTGCATGATCGGCTGCGCCAGGGTCTGCGCCAGGTAGAAGGACAACGCCACGGTCAGCCCCAGCGCGATGCCGAAGATGCCGAGCACGCTGGCGCGGATCTCGAAGAGGCGCTGGTCGACCTCCCGCGACTCCTTTGTCAGCAGCACGATGCCGATGGACTGGTTGCCGCGCTTCACCGGCTCCGCGACGGACACAAGCAGGCGGCCATCGGCGGTGCGGCGGATATAGGGCCGGACGCCGCCTTCGAGGGCGAGGCGCAACTCCTCCCGCCGGTCCGGCCCGAGATCGGGCTGCCAGTCGAAGGAGGGGGCGTCGGGGTTGACGTCCACCACCACGTCCTGCGGGCGCTGGCCGGTGCGCGGCAGGACGGTGAGGATGCGGTCATAGACCCCGGCGACGCCGGTGGAGAAGGCGCCGCGCGGCTCCGGCGGGGGCAGGGGCTCAGTGATCACGGCGCCGCCGGCGCCTTCGCGGATGCGGCTGTCGGCGACCATCAGCCCGGCATTGTCGAAGAGCCGCGCCTGGGTGTTGGGCGAGGGCTCGACCAGGCGACGCAGCAGCGGCCGGGCCTGTTCGGGAACCAGCACGGCGCGGTCGTCCTGGATGCGCACCGCGGCTTCCGCGATGGCGCCGCCATAGATGCGCGCCTGGGTGCGCAGCGCCTCGACCTCCGCGGCGAGCAGGCCGTTCTGGTACTGGTCGAGGTAGAGCATGGCCGCGGCGAGCAGCGCCGGCGGCAGCACGTTCAGCAGCAGGATGCGGCGCAGCAGCGGCGAGACCCAGCGGCGCCGCGCGGGGGGCGCGGTGGCGGCGGTGGTGCCGTCGGGCTGCGGAGTGACGCCGATATCGGGCATTGGGTCTCCTCCCTCCGCCGCTTGCGGGGGAGGGCCGGGGTGGGGGTGGCGGTGCCTCAGCGTCCCGGCCACCCCCATCCCCTACCCTTCCCCCGCCAGCGGGGGAAGGGAGTCAGGCAGCCGCCTGGGCGGCCTGCGGGTTGAGGTGAACGCCCTGCGCCGCCAGCGCCCGCTGAACGGCGCGCACGTCCACGGCCCGCGGCTCCACCCCCGCCTGCACCGCCAGCGCCGCGGCCACCCCGGCGGCCTGGCCGGTCAGCCAGCATTGCGGGATTTCCCGCATGAAGGAGTGGCTGGTCACGTCGCTCGACAGGTGCCGCCCGGGCGCCAGCAGCCCGTCCAGCCCCTGCGGGACGATCGCGCCATAGGGCACCGAGACGTTCTGGAACTTGGGCGAGAGCGGCGGCGAGACGCCGATCTCGTCCGCCTGGACGCGGCCATCCCAGCCGTCCCGCGTGACGCGCCCGACGCCCTCCAGCCGGCGCGAGTGCCGGACGCCAAGCTGCGGCGCGGTCAGCATCGCATAGGCGTTCTCGAAGCCCGGCCCATGGGCGCGGTAGAATTCCAGGTGATGCGCCATGGCGCGGTGGCTGGTGATCTCCACCTGGGTCTGGTCGGCGACGTCGATGGCGGAGAAGCCCGCCAGCCGCGGCCCCATGAACAGCGCGATATCGTCGCGCCAGGAGACGAAGGGCTTGTCGAAGAGCGGATGCGCCGCCTTCCCCCGCCGCATGAACTCGGCGAACTGCTCCGGCGTCTCGGCACGCCAGCGGAGAAACCGCGGCATGTCGACGCCGCCGAAGAGCCAGGGCGTGTTCATGGTGTGGTGGATGTCGCGGTCATCGATCTCGGTCGAGGCCGCGGCGCCGGCGCGGTGGAAGAGGTCGCCGTCGCCGGTGGCGTCCACCACCACGCGGGCGAGCACGGCGCGGCGGCCCTGCTTGCTTTCGAAGATGGCGCCGCGGACGGCGCTCCCCTCCATCACCGGCATCGCGCCCCAGCAATGGAAGAGGATCTCCGCGCCGGCTTCGAGCACCATTTCCTGCGCCGTCAGCTTCATCGCCTCCGGGTCGCAGGTGGGGGAGAAGGTGACGGTACCGTGATAGGCGGCGGTGCGCTGCGCCCACCACGCGACGGTCGCGGCATCGCGCGAACCCCAGGCTTCCCGCGGCGGGCCGGCCAGGGCTCCCTTCGGCAGCCTATCGAGGTATTCCTCGGCGAAGCCCCGGATGACGCGCTGGCCAGACCAGTCCGTCATGCGGTCGATCCAGATGACGAGGCCGCCGGTGGAGAGACCGCCCAGGTGATTGTAGCGCTCGAGCAGCAGAACTCTCGCGCCGAGGCGCCCGGCGGCGACGGCGGCCGCGGTGCCGGCCGGCCCGCCGCCGACGACCAGCACGTCGCATTCGGCGTGCACGGGCACGTCGCGCGCGGGTTCGGCGATGCTGGCCTGGGCGGGCACGGGGCTGCGCGGGCGCGGCGCATCGGGGGCGCGGAAGACCTCGCTCTGGAAGATCAGCCGTCCGCCCTCGGCCTCCTGGGCCGCCGGGGCGGAAGCCTGCCTGTCCTCTGGCGCCGTTCTGGCGTCCGCATCCGTGCTCATGTGCCAAAGCTAGCGCATTCTTCGCGAAATACGACGAGGCGCGGTCTTAAAACCGCCGGATGTGGCCTGGCGGCCCTGATGCTGCAGGCCGCCTGCGTCGCGCCGCCGCCGGTCGCCCGCGTGGAGCCGCCGCTCTCCTATCCGCCGGCCGCGCGCGCGCGGATGCTGCGCATCGCGGAGGCCGAATGGCGTGATTGGGGCGCACGCGTCATCGTCGCCGACCGTAGCGTTGCGCCCTTGGGCGAGAACGACGCGGCCGAGACGCGCCCCGAGAACTTCCCCCGCATCCTGGCCTATTGGCGCGCCGTGGACCGCGACGGCCCCGGCGCAGTGGCGCGCAATCGCCCGCTCTACCAGGCCGCCCTGCGCGGCGAGCCTTCGATGCTCTGGACCGAGCCGTACTGGTCCGCCGCCTTCGTCAGCTACGTCATGCGCAGCGCCGGCATCGACCGGAACGAGTTCCCCGACGCCGCCGCGCATTCCACCTATGTCGATGCCATGATCGCCCAGGCGGCCCGCTACCCCGACCAGGCGCCCTTCATCCCGCATGGCGTGGCGGAACGCGCGCCGCAGCCCGGCGACCTGGTCTGCGCCGACCGCTCCGGCCGCGCGCGGCTGACGGACTGGCGCCAGCGCGCGGCGGATGCCGGCCGCTTCCGGCCCATGCATTGCGACATCGTGGTGTCCACCGGCCCCGGGGTTATAGGGGCCATCGGCGGGAATGTGCGCGATGCGGTCACGCTGACCCGTTTCCCCGCCGACGCTTCCGGCTATCTTGCGCCGCGCGCGCCCGGGGCTGGGTTGGGCTGGTTCGCGGTCTTCGAGAACCGGCTCGGCTGCCTGCCTCCCTGGGGACCCCCTTGTCCGACCGTCGGACCGATCGACCGGAGCCCGGATTCATGACCGACCTCTTCTCGCCGCTGACCCTGCGGGGCGTGACCCTGCCCAACCGCATCGGCGTCTCGCCCATGTGCATGTATTCCTGCAACGGCGACGGCAAGCCCACCGACTGGCACCTGCAGCACCTGGTCTCCCGCGCCGTCGGCGGCGCCGGCATGGTGATGGCGGAGGCGAGCGGCGTGACGCCGGAGGGGCGGATCAGCCCGGACGACCTCGGCATCTGGTCCGACGATCACATCGCCGGCCATGCCCGCCTGGCCGCCGCCATCGCTGCGGTGGGATCGGTGCCCGCCATCCAGATCGCCCATGCCGGCCGCAAGGCGAGCCGCAACGCGCCCTGGGCCGATGGTCCGGCGCCGGCCTCGCGCGGCTGGACGCCACTCGGCCCCTCCAACCTGCCCTTCGCCGGCTATGCCGAGCCGCGCGCGATGACGGAGGAGGAAATCCTCGGCACCATTGCCGCCTTCGCCGCCGCTGCAAGGCGCAGCGTCGCCGCCGGCTACAAGCTGATCGAGGTACACGCCGCGCATGGCTACCTGCTGCACCAGTTCCTCTCGCCCATCTCGAACCGCCGGAACGATGGCTGGGGCGGCGACTTCGAGGGCCGTACCCGCATCGTGATCGAGGCGACGAAGGCGGTGCGCGCGGCGATGCCGGACAGCCTGCCGCTCTCGATCCGCGTCTCCCACACCGACTGGGTCGATGGCGGCTGGGACACCGAGGAGACGGTGGAACTGTCGCGGCGCCTCAAGGCGCTCGGCGTCGATATCGTCGACGTCTCCTCGGGCGGGCTGGATGCGGGGCAGAAGATCCCGCTCGGGCCCGGCTACCAGGTACCGGGGGCGGAGGCGGTGAAGCACGGCGCCGGCATCCCGGTGATGGCCGTGGGGCTGATCACCGAGGCTGAGCACGCCCAGGCCATCCTGAACGAGCGCCAGGCCGACCTGATCCTGCTGGCGCGCGAACTGCTGCGTGACCCCTACTGGCCGATCCACGCCGCGGCGAAGCTCGGCCGGACGGAGGCGCTGGGCGCCGTGCCGCCGCAATACGCGCGGGCCTGGACGACGCTCGGCAAGATGGCGATGAACGACGGCATCGCGAAGCCGCAGCCGGCCCTGTAGGGCCGGCGCGGCAAGGGGAGGAAACGATATGGCGGCCTATCTCATCGCCAATATCCGGGTGCAAGACCCGGTGAAATTCGCCGAATACCGCGACAAGGTCGCACCGATGATCGCGCGCTTCGGCGGGCGCTATGCCATCCGCGGCGGCGCTGTCACGCCGGTCGAGGGCACGCCGAACCTGGACCGCGTGGTGGTGCTGGAATTCGACGACATGGCGGCGCTCAAGCGCTTCTACCATTCGGACGACTACGCGCCGCTGATCGCGCTGCGCCAGGAAGCCAGCACCGGCGACGTGGCGCTCGTGGAGGGATACGCGGGGCCCTGATCCCTGCGCCGACCGCGCCTGGCGAGCTCAGGCCGTCTGCGGGGTTGCCCCGTAGACGGCACCGCTGGTCCAGGCCGCGACGAATTCGGTGACGGACAGGGGCCAGCTCTCCCGCATCGTCTCGTCGAAATACTCGAACAGGATGCCGTCCGGCGCCGTCATCGACAGCATCACGGTGCCGCCGTCCTCGCCGCCGCATTCCAGATGCGGCAAGGCATCGGGGCTGGCCAGGGCATAGTCGCCCTTCTTGCGGGCGATGGCCTTCGTCGAGCCGTCGGGCAGCAACTCGACGAGGTGCTGCTCCCCCTCGAGCACCAGGGTGAGGGTCGAGGCGACGTGCCGGTGCCGCCGGCAATGGCCGCGGCCCGGCGCGTAGCGCAGCAGCATGTCCAGCCGCCCGAGCGCCTCATCATAGCCGAGAAGGCTGTACTCGAAGTCGATCCGGTAGCCCGTGACCGAGGGATCGGTGACGCGGCGCCACTCCACGGAGCGCGCATCGAAGCTGGGTGAGAGCGATGGCATGACCGGCTCCGGCCCTCCGGCGAAGACCCCGGAGGCTATCATGGCCCGGCCTTACGGCAAGCCGGCTACTCCGTCGCCTGGTCCCAGCGCGACGGCGGCGCGCGCAGGCCGAGATTCTCGCGCAGCGTCGCCCCCTCGTACTCCGTGCGGAACAGGCCGCGCCGCTGCAGTTCCGGGATCACCGTCTCCGAGAAGGTGACGAAGGGCCCGGGATAGTAGTTGCAGATGATGTTGAAGCCGTCGGCGCCGCCCTGGGTGACCCAGGTCTCGATCTCGTCGGCGATGTATTCGGGCGGGCCGACCAGCACGCGGTGGCCCTGGGCGGCGCTGACGGCGCGGGCGGTCTGGATCAGCGAGAGGTTGCCCGCCTTCGCCATGCGCATGATCAGCGCCTGGCGGGACTTGGCGGAGTTCGCCTCCGGCAGCTCCGGCATCGGCCCGTGCAGCGGATAACTGAAGATGTCGATGCCGCGCGTGAAGCGTGCGAGCGCGGCCAGTGCCACCTCGTCCGGCAGCAGCGCCTGCAGCTCGTCGTATTTGCGCTGCGCCTCCGCCATGGTGCCGCCGATCACCGGCGTGATGCCCGGCATGATCTTGATGTCGTCCGGGATGCGCCCGTACTTCGCCGTGCGCCCCTTCACGTCGGCATAGAATTCCTGCGCTGCGGCGAGTTCCGTCTGCGCCGTGAACACCACGTCGGCGGTGCGCGCGGCGAGTTCCTTCCCCGGCTCGGACGACCCGGCCTGCGCCACGATCGGGCGGCCCTGCGGCGTCGGGCTGACGTTCAGCGGTCCGCGGCAGGCGAAGTGCTTGCCCTTGTGGTCGAGGAAATGCATCCGTTCCACGTCGAACCAGACGCCGCTCTCCTTGTCGCGCAGGAAGGCGTCCGGCGCCCAGGAATCCCAGAGGCCGGAGACGACCTCGTAGAACTCGATGGCGCGCTCGTAGCGCAGCGCGTGGTCGACATGGGTGTCGAGGCCGAAATTGCCGGCCTCGTCCTCGATCTGGCTGGTCACCAGGTTCCAGCCGCAGCGGCCGCCGCTGATGTGGTCGATGGTCGCGAAGCGCCGGGCGATGTTGTAGGGCTCGTTGAAGGTGGTCGTGGCGGTGGCGATCAGCCCGATGCGGCTGGTGCCGACCGCCAAGGCTGCCAGCGTCGCGGTGGGTTCCAGCTTGACGATGCGGGAGAGGCGGGTGCGCGTGAGGTCGCCGGCCTTCAGCGCGTCGCTGCCGGCGACCGCGACCGTGTCCTGAAAGAAGATCGTGTCGTAGAGGTAGCGCTCCGCCATCTGCGTCAGCCGCATGTACCAGGCGAAGTCCATGTCGCATTCCGGCGCCGCGTCCGGATGCCGCCAGCCGGCGAGGTGGTTGCCCGGCACGCTGAGGAAGGCGCCGAGCCTGACCTGCGGTTTCTTCATCGCATCCTCCCGGCCGCGTCACGGCGCGGCGCGTATGCCTGTCGCCATGGTGTACTGGTCGCCGCGCGGCGTCAGGCGCAGGCCGCGCTGCATCCCCCAGGCGGAACGGATCCAGACGATCGGCACGACGCCCTGGCTCGCCATCGCAGTGCGCGCGGCCTCGCGCATCAGCGCCTCCCGCGCCGCATCGTCGAACGTCGCCTCGATGCGTGACAGCAGCGCGTCCAGCGCCGGGTCGGCATAGCGCCCGCGGTTCGACGCGCCATGGCCAAGCCCCGGGTTCTGCGTGCGCAGCAGGCTGGTCATGCTCTCTGCTGCGACGCCGGAGGTAGAGAAGAACATGGAGACGGGGGCGGTGAACTCGGGCTCCCCGTTCGCGCCGCCATTGGCGCGACGGAAGAAGACGGCGGCGGGCAGGGTTTCCACCGATGCCTTGATGCCGATGGCGGTCAGCATCTGCCCGATCGCCTGACACAGGCGCGCATCGCCCGGGAAGCGGTCCGCGGTGCAATGCACGGTCATGGCAAAGCCCTGCGCCCAGCCGGCCTCGGCCAGCAGGCGGCGGGCGAGGGCGGGGTCGTAGGCGAGCGGCGGCAGGTCCCGGTCATGGCCGATGAAGCCTCCGGGCGCGATCTGGTTGGATGGCTCGGCACCGCCCTGCATGGCGCGTTCGGCGAGCGCGGGGCGGTTGATGGCGTGGCTGATGGCGCGGCGGACGCGCGCATCGCGCAGCGGGTTGCGGTCCAGCGGCTGGCCATCCATGCGCGTGGCGTGCAGCGGGACCTCGCGGTGGCTGTCGAGTGACATGTAGAGGTTGAAGCCGCTCGTCTCCGTCTGCAGGCGGGTGCGCTGGTCTTCCGTGATGCGGCCATAGAGGGAGGGCGGCACGAGGTCGATCACCTCGACATCGCCGGCCAGCAGCGCGGCGGCGCGGGCGCTGTCGTTCGGGATGAAGCGGAAGGTTACGCGTTCCCAGGGCTCGCGCTGCGCCGACCAGTGGGTGGGCGCGCGGTCCAGCACCACGCTGGCGCCGGGGGTGAAGCGCACCCAGCGATAGGGGCCTGTGCCGATGGCGGCGCGGCCGCCGTTGAAGGCTTCCTCGCTCGCCTCCGCGCCGGTGGCGACCGCCGAGACGATGGCGATCGACGCCAAGGCAGAGGGAAGCAGCGCCACCGGCCGGCGCGTGCGGATGCGGATGGTGCGTGCATCCAGCGCCTCCACCGTGGTGACGTCCCGCACCTGGGGCGCATAGGTGCGCAGCCCCGTTGCCGCCTTGGCGCGCAGGATGGAGAAGATCACGTCGCCCGGCGTCAGCGGCGTGCCGTCGTGGAAGCGCACGCCCTCCCGCAGGGTGAACTCCCAGGTCGTGTCGTCCACCGCGCGCCAGGCGGTGGCGAGGCCGGGGATGGGCCGCAGCACAGGGTCCTGGAAGACCAGCGGTTCGTAGACATGGAGCTGGACGTTGCGGTTGGGGCTGTAGCTCTGGTGCGGGTCGGACCCGTCGACCGCGGCCTTCATGCCGATGCGGAGTTCCTGCGCCGCGGCGGGCGCCGCCAGCACCAGGGCGGCGAGGGCGAGCAGGCTACGCCGCATAGCGGTTCGGCGGCACCGGCACGCCGAGGTTCTCCCGCAGGGTCAGCCCCTCGTATTCGGACCGGAAGATGCCGCGCCGCTGGAGTTCCGGCACCAGCAGCCCGACCAGGTCCTCGAGCGGCCTCGGGTAGAAGGGGAACATCAGGGTGAAGCCGTCGCAGGCCTCGGCTTCCAGCCATTCCTGCATGGTGTCCGCGATCGTGGAGGGCGAACCGACGCAGAGATGGTGGCCGAGAGAGGTGCCGAGGTAGCGCGCGACCTGGCGGACGGTCAGGTTCTCTCGCCGCGCCTTCGCCACCAGGTGTTCCTGCCGCGCCTTCGCGGCGTTGGACGGCGGCAGCGGCGGCAAGGGC
>JAIYAI010000327.1 GCA_027489135.1 Acetobacteraceae bacterium | reverse complement strand
TGGCGGACCTGCTGAAGCAGCCCGAGGTCGAGCGCGTGCTCGTCTTCGCCCGCACCAAGCACGGCGCCGACAAGGTGGTGAAGGCGCTGGAGCAGGACGGGCTGAAGGCCAACGCCATCCACGGCAACAAGAGCCAGGGGCAGCGCGAGAAGGCGCTGGCCGACTTCAAGAGCGGCCGCGCGCCGATCCTGGTGGCGACCGACATCGCCGCCCGCGGCATCGACGTCGCCGGCGTCTCCCATGTCGTGCAGTACGACCTGCCTGACACGCCCGAGAGCTACGTCCACCGCATCGGCCGCACGGCCCGTGCGGGCGCGAGCGGCGAGGCCGTGGCCCTGTGTGCCCCGGACGAGATCGAGAAGCTGCGCGCGGTCGAGAAGCTGATCCGCCAGCAGATCCCGGCCGAGGACATGCGCACCGACAAGAGCCGCCCGATCGTGGCGGTGAAGCCGGCCCCGCGGCAGCAGCGCGGCGGTGGCGGCGCGGGGCATCGCGGCCGCGGCGGCGCGCCGGGCGGGCATGGCGCGGGCCAGCCGCAGCGGCCCCAAGGCGGCAACGGGCACCAGGCCCCGCGGGCGGCGCATGCGCCGAAGCCCGCCGGTGGCGGCGAGGCCCGGCGCCGGGCGGCGGAACCGCGCGGCGAGGGGCGGAAGGACCGGTCCTGGCGCGAGGGTGATTTCCGCGACAGCGCGCCGGCGTTTCTGACGCGCGGGCGCTGAGGGCGGCGCCGGGGGCTTCCAGCCCCCGGGACCCCCGGCCAAAGGGGCGCCGCCCCTCTGGACACCCCGCCGGGGACCGTGGCGGTCCCCGGACCCCGCCATCAGGTCAACGCTGTGGCGAGCGCCTCGGCCAGGAGGCGTGGCTCGGCATCGCGTGCCACCAGCGCATCAAGGGCGAGCGGGCATGCGCTGGGCAGGACGGGCAGCGGAGCGTCGAGCTCCGCGAACTCATCCGCGGCCAGCCGGCGCACGTCCAGCCAGACACCGTCGAGATCGACGGCACCGCGCATCGAGGGCCGATAGCGGCGCGCCGCATTCACCAGGAAGGCGCGCGTTTCCTTCGTCCAATGCCGGCAGGCCGTGTGGTCAGGCAGCAGTGCAAGCTTCACCAGATGCAGCAGGGCCTGGGTGAGGTTGCCCTGCACGGCCAGAAGCTGCTCGCGGCCCACGGCCTCGATCTCCTCGATGATCATGGGCAGGTCGAGGTCGTTCGGCAGCGGCAGCCCCGCGGCGCCGAGCCGACGCAGCGCATCCGCCTGGGCGAGCGACCAGGCGAAGGCGTCGTCCGGGTAGAGCGGTGCGGGGTCGGAAATTCCATCCATCGGCGTGCCACCACGCTGTTCGTCGCCGGCGGCAGTATGGGGCGGTTGCGGGGCGGGTTCCAGGAGCCGCCGCGCAGGACGCGAAGGGTAGGGGCCGGCCAGGGGCCGCGGGTCGAAACCACAGCGTGACCGCCGACATCGGACGCCCAGCGTCGGAGTCGCAGGAAGCAAAAAATTCCGAAGCAGAGGATTTGCGGCACTGCTGCAAATGCCCCTCCGCACTCCCCAAGAGGCAAATGGGTGAAGACCCAAGCCGTCAGAAAAGGGTCCTCGCCAAGCGGAAACCAGCACCGGCGTTCCGGATGCCCGATTGGTACCAGAGGCGCAGCGCAGAGCGGCAGAACCTCGGATTGTCGTACCAGGACCCGCCGCGCAGGACGCGAGGGGATGAATCGGCATGGATCAAGGGGCGCGAATCCGTGGCGTGATTGGGGTAGCGGCCGTAGCCATCCTCGCACCATTCCCAGACATTGCCATGCAGCTCACGCAGGCCCCACGCGTTCGCCGGCAGGTCTCCAACCGGCACGGTCCGCTCGCGATAGACGCCCTTACGGGCCTTCCCATAGGTGTAGTTGCCATCGTAGTTCACCTGCTCCGGCGAGATCGTCTCGCCGAAGCTGAACGGCGTCACCGTCCCGGCGCGACAGGCATACTCCCACTCCGCCTCGCTCGGCAGACGATACATCCCAACCCGCAAACCCAGACGCTGGTTCAGCCACACGCAATAGTCCTGCGCGTCCTCCCAGGACACATTGATCACCGGCCGCTGGTCGCGGCCCCACCCTTGGTCGTTGGCTCCCCGAAGGTCGGCGCCCGCCTCCCGCGCCGCGTCCCACATGGCGAAGGTCACAGCCGTCCGGCCAAGCGCGAAGGGACGCGGCACCGTCACCTCCCGCTGCGGGCGCTCATCGTCGAGGCTGTCCTTCTCCGACTTTGGCGCGCCCATCGTGAAGACGTCCGCCGGCAGGGTGACCATGTCGGGCCACGCCGCTTCGGGCAGGCCGGGGACGGGTTCGCGCCAGCGGGAGAGGGCCTCTCTGGGCGGGAAAGGCTCTTTCTCAGGCGCTTTCTCGGCGTGCCGCACTGGCCGGGGGATCGGCTGGCTTGCCGGGGCTGGCCCAGACGCTCCGCGGCGCCAGGCAAGGAGGAGCGTCTTGGCTGTGACGCCTGGCGCATTCAGCAGCGTGACGAAGCGGCGGGACCGCGAGTCGGACGCATCCCCCGCGACGATATGCGCGATTGCCGCGAACTCCGCGTCGTCGAGCGCCCCGTCGTGCCAGAAGCCCGCCAGCACGTCCTGCGCGTGGTCTTCAGCGCTTCTGCGCCGCAGAGCGCGCGCAATGACCGGGTCGCCCTTTGTATCGGAACGAAACTCCCGCGGGTCTTGTCCCGCACTGGCACTGGCCACGTGCGCGGACAAGTCAGAGAAGTGCACCCATTCAGCAGCGTCGGCGGCCTCGCGATTCAAGCGATCGATGAGGGTGCGAGTGAACTTCCCCATCCAGATTCCGTCCGCCTGACCTTCAGCTTCCAGCGACGTCCGGGTCGAGGTGGACGATGTCAGAATGAACCGTCCCTGCGCGCTTGCCGCCATCTCCCGCAGTTGTTCTCGGATGCTCGTCGCGGCGGCGCCGCGGATGCCGCCGGTCACCTCCTTGCCGAAGGCACCAGCGAAGCAGCAATCCAGCAACAGCACGACCGTGCGAGCAGGGCTTTCCGCCATCCATTCCTGGAGGTCGCTCGCGCGCAGCGCGGTCATGGCGAGTTGCTCGGTGCGGCTATCGGCCGCTGCGAGGAACAGCCGCCCCTTGTGGTCCAATTCGCCATGTCCTGAATAGTGGATCAGCACCTCGTCCTCGAGCGTTGCCTCGCGCAGCACGCGCATGACTTCCTGCCCGAGGTCACGGTGCCGCGCGTCCTTGATCGGTCGGACTTCGGTGAACCCGCCGCGCGCATCGTCGGCCAGCACTGCGTGCAGGGCGTCCACGTCGTTGTGCGGCCCGCGCAGCGGCTCGAAGCCCGAGCCTTCCTCGAAGCTCTGGTTGCCGATCAGCAGGGCAAGGCGGCGGGCCATGGGCGCTGCGTCAGCCCAGAGCGTCCCGCGCTGCCCCGACGAAGGCGGCAGCTTCGGCGCTGCCGATGTTCTTCGCGTCCAGCTTGATCTTCGCGCCGTCGGGGCGGGTCAGCTCGAGTGAGATGGTCTTGTCGCGGACAAGAACGTGCTTGAGGGTCTCCAGCAGCGCCTTCGCCGCTGGCCCGACAAGCTGGTCAACCACCAGCTTGCCGATCGCGGCGGCGACGCCCCGTTCGCCGGCACCAACCGCGCTGGTCGGCGCATGCACGGGCACGCCGGCGCGCGTCAGGGCGGCCCCTAGATCGCGCGCCTTCTGTGCCAGAAGTCCCTCCGGCAGGTCCGCGGCGATCGTGATCGCGATGGCGTTCGACATGGCGGGGTTCCTGCCCAATGCGGAACGTTAACCCCATTCGAATGCCTGGAAAAGGAAACCGCAATCGGCACCCGCTCTAACACTCGGTTTCCAAAGGCGTCTCGGCCTTTGGCGGGTGGGGTCTGGGGAGGGCAGCGCCCTCTCCAGTGCGTCGCCCTCAATGCATCCAGGCCCGCCGCCGCAGCAGCCCGACGCAGAGCCCGAGCGTCACCGCCGAATCCGTGCCTGCGAGCCAGGCCTTGAACGCCGCCACATCCTCCGCCGCCGCGGCCTTGCCCTCGGCGAAGCAGCCATCGGTGGGCCCGGTCAGCCGTGCCGGCCCATGCTCGGCGGTCCAGCCGAAGGTGTAGCCCAGCGCGTCGCGCAGCGCGGCCTGGGCGTGCAGCCCCTCGGGTGGCAGGCCGCAGGCCTCGGCATAGCTGGTGACCAGACCGGCGCGGTAGCCGGCGGCGAATTCGCCATGCATCGCGGCGCGTGCCTCGGTCTCCCCCAGCAGCCCGAGGCGCACCGCACGCCGCAACTCGGCGAGCTGCTCGAACAGCACGATGTTCATCACGTGGCGCATCGCCCGGCTGGGGTCGTCCTGCTCCTGACAGAACATCCAGTAGGCGTCCTCCTGCAGCTGCTCCAGCGCGCGGTCGCTGAGGGCCAGCCACGCATCCGGCGTGGTTGGCAGGCGCGTCCCGGCCGTCATCGTCTCCACCTGAGCCTCCTCGCCGTCGCGGCGCTCGGGTGCGCCGTCCTGGGCGCAAGGAACCCGATGCCGGGCGTGGAGCGTTAGTCCTCGCCCTGCAGATGCGGTTTCGGTCCGGTGCAGGGTCCGGTTTCAGCCGAGGCCGAGGCGCTTGGCGAGGTCGCGGTAGAGTGTGACCTGCGCGGCGACGAAGTCGCGCGTCTCCGCGGGCCCGAGCAGCCGCGGCACGGCGCCGAGATGCCGCGTCGCCGCCTGCCAGGCGCGGTCGGTGCGCAGCGCGGCGATGGCAGCGGTCCACGCATCCACCACGGGCGCCGGCAGGCCGGGCGGACCGAACAGCGCGCTCCACCCGGTGATCCGGGCGAGGTCGGGCACCTCCGCTTCCGCCGCCGTTGGGACGCGCGGCAGGCTCGGCAGGCGTTCCGCGCTGCCCACGACCAGCGCACGCAGCCGCCCGGCCGCCAGGGCTTCGCTGGTGTCGGAGAGGTTGTTGCCGAGGAACTGCGCCTGTCCCGCCTGCACGGCGGCGACGGCATCCCCCCCGCCGCGATAGATCGCGGCGATGCCGGCATCGAGCGGCAGCCCGGCGGTCGCAAACAATTGCCGCACGCCGAGGTCGAGGATGGTCGCCGGCCCGGTGGTGGCGAAGGTCAGCGTCCCCGGCGCCTCGCGCAGCGCGATCAGCAACTCCTGCAGGGTCTTCCAGGGCGCGTCGGCGCGCACGGCGATGACGAAGGGCGTCTCATCCAGCAGGCCGAGCATGCTGAACTCGTCCCAGCCATAGGGTGTGCGGGGGTCGGTCGCCGGCAGGATGGCGGCGGAGGCGACGCGGGCGAGCAGCAGGGTCAGCCCGTTCGGCGCGGCGCGCTGCACATGCTGGGTGCCGATCGCACCGGATGCGCCGGGGCGATTCTCGACAGTCAGGGTCGCGGCGCGGTTCGGCAGGTGCGGGCCGGCATGCGTGGCAAGCAGCCTGGCGGCGAGATCGGCGGCGCCGCCGGCGGAGAAGGGGGCAACGATGGTGACAGGTCGATCCGGATAAGGCGGCGCGGCGCCCTCTGCGCGCAGCGCGCCGGGCCGCA
>JAIYAI010000328.1 GCA_027489135.1 Acetobacteraceae bacterium | reverse complement strand
CGGGGCCGGAGATCTCCTGCCAGTAGCGTCGCTTCAGCCAGAGCGCGCAGCCTGCGCCGGCCGCCGCGATCAGCGCCGGCGCCCAGGCCCGGCCCCAATAGGCCGCCACCATCGCCAGCACCGTCGCGCCGGTGAAGCTCGCCAGCATCAGGTAGCCCGGGACGACCAACGGGTGCCGCCACTGCCGGATCGGCTTCAGCGAGGCATAGATCATGCCGGTGCAGTAGACGGTCACCACGGCACCGACGGCGGAGAGCAGGCCGAAAAGCCCCGCCAGGAAGCGGAACTCGCCGAGCACGCAAAGCCCGAACAGCGCGATCGGCACGAAGGAGCCGAGCGCTGCCACGCCCTCCCGCGACAGCCAGGAGGAGCGCCACTGGCTTAGCGCCCGCCAGGCCCGCTCCGGTCGGCCGAGATGCGCCATGGAGGAGAGCAGCCCGACGCTGATCATGAACACGGCCAGGCACAGCACGATCAGGCCGAAGGCCCGGTCCTGCGGCAGCAGCCCGAGCGGCCGCAGCAGCCCGAGCCAGAACAGCGTCCCGTAGCCTGCGCCGGAGATGGTGGTGAAGAGGACGATGGAGGGTGCGGGGTTCATGGCTGTCTTCCCTCCCCCGCTGGCGGGGGAGGGCCAGGGTGGGGGTGGTGGTGGGCGATGTCGTGGGGGTGGTGGTTCGGGTGGCACGGGCGGCGCGGCCACCCCCGCCCCCGGCCCCTCCCCCGCCCGCGGGGGAGGGGAGCGGCGCGGCTCACCGGCTGAGCACCTTGTCCATCCAGCGCAGCAGCGGGTTCTTCACATCCATCGCCGTCGGCGCATCCTCGACCGGGCCGGTATCGACCGACGTCTTGTTCCGCGGCGGCAGGTAGCGATTGACCGGCTGGTACCCCATCTCCGGCATCAGCGCGTAGCCGCCGCGGTCCGCGACCAGCTTCGAGACGTCGCTCTCCGGGTCGCCGAGGTCGCCGAAATGCCGCGCCTTGGTCGGGCAGGCGATGACGCAGGCGGGCTGGCGCTGCGGCTCCGGGATGGTCTCGTTGTAGATGCGGTCGACGCAGAGGGTGCATTTCTTCATCACCCCCTCGTCCTCGTCCTTCTCGCGCGCGCCATAGGGGCAGGCCCAGGCGCAGAGCCCGCAGCCGATGCAGATGTCGTGGTCGATCAGGACGATCCCGTCCTCCGACCGCTTGTAGGACGCGCCGGTGGGGCAGACCGTCACGCAGTCCGGCGTCTCGCAATGCAGGCAGGAGCGGGGGAAATGCACGGTGCGGCCCGCGCCGCCCTCCCCGGCCTCGTAGCTGTGGACGCGGTTGAACCACACGCCCTCGGCGCCGGCCGAGAAGGCGTGCAGGTCCGGCAGCGGCGCGGAGTGGCCGGAGGTGTTCCACTCCTTGCAGTTGGTCGCGCAGGCCTGGCAGCCGACGCAGGTGTCGAGGTCGATGACGAGGCCGAGCTTCTTCTGGCCCGGCACGATGTCAGGCAGGCAGGTCACGTGGTCAGCTTCCCGTGGTGACGCGCGCCCGGCGGGCGGAGGCGTTGTAGCGGACGGTCTCGGGCACGGCCGGCGCACCGGGCGGGGCGCGCAACGCGCTGGGATGCGGGTCGGTGATGCCCTCCTCGCCGGGGGCGCATTTCGTCACCTTTACCCGCAGGTCGTACCAGGCGGCCTGGCCCGTCACCGGGTCGGCATTGGCCAGGCGGAAGCCCTGCTGGGCGGGCAGCCATTCGCTGATCACGTGGTTCAGCAGGAAGCCCTTCACGGCTTCCGGGCTGTCCGGCGTCAGCGCCCAGGCGCCGGCGCGCTTGCCAATGGCGTTCCAGGTCCAGACCGTGTCGGGGTTCACGCCCTCCATCAGCGCGACCTGGCACTTCAGGCGCCCGGAGCGGCTTTCCACCCAGACCCAGTCGTCATGCGCGATGCCGAGGGCGGCGCCCTTCTCCCGCGCCATGTAGAGCTTGTTGGAGCCCATGATCTGCCGGAGCCAGGCGTTCATCGAGCCCCAGGAATGGTACATCGGCATCGGCCGCTGCGTGACGGCGGAGAGGTCGTACTTCTCCAGGTCCTGCCCGTCATGCTCGAGCGGCGCGTACCAGATCGGCAGCGGGTCGCAGTAGGTCGCCACGCGCGGACGCAGATGCTCGGGCGGTTGCTTCGCGCCATGGCCCTGCGCGGCCAGCCGGAATTTCTGCAGCGGCTCGGACCAGATCTGCATGACGATCTGGTTGTTCACCCCCATCAGCCCCATCGCCTTCGCGCGGTCCAGATAGGGCTGGTTGGCGTGCTTGAAGTAGGACTGCTCCTCCGGGATGTGGTCGCGCCAGAAGCAGCCATTCTCGATGTAGCGCTGGAGCTGGTTCGGGTTCGGCTCTCCGACGCCGGCCTTGGTGCCGTCCTCGCCGCGGAAGCCGGCCAGCGGGCCGACGCCGGGCACGCGCTGGTGGTTCACCAGGTAGTCCGGATAGTCCTTGAACTTCGGCGACCCGTCCTCCTTCACGAAGGCCGGCAGGCCCAGCCGCGCGCCGAGTTCGATCAGCACGTCCTGGAAGGGCCGCACGTCGCGGTCCGGCGCCACCACGGGCTGGCGGATCGAATCGCCGACGCCGTGGCTGCTGCCGATCGGGCGATCCAGGATGGAGATCGCATCCCAGCGTTCCAGATAGGTGGTGTCCGGCAGGATCAGGTCGGCATAGGGCACGGTCTCGGAGAAGAAGGCGTCCGAGTAGATGATGTGCGGGATGACGTGCTCGCCGTTCTCGCGCTTGGCGGTCAGCGCGCGGATCACCTCGCCCGGGTTCATGGCGCTGTTCCAGGCCATGTTGGCCATGAACATGAACAGCGTGTCGATCGGGTAGGGATCGCCCTTCTCGGCATTGCCGATGACGGTGTGCATCATCCCGTGCAGGCCGAGCGGCGCTTCCCAGGAGAAGGAATGGTCGATGCGGATCGGCGTGCCGTCATCCTCGACCAGCAGGTCGTCCGGCCCATGGGTGAAGGAGAGGATGTTGCCAGCGAGCGGCGTGTTCGGCTTGGCGCCCTTGCCGGCCGGGCCTGGCCCCGGCGGGATCGGCCGCGGGAAGGGCGCCTTGTAGCGCCAGGAGCCCGGGGTATCGACGGCGCCGAGCACCATCTGCAGCAGGTGCAGCGCGCGGCAGGTGTGGAAGCCGTTGGAATGCGCGCTGATCCCGCGCATCGCGTGAAAGGCGATGGGGCGGCCGACCATCGTCTCGTGCCGCCGGCCCCAGACATCGGTCCAGGGGATGTCGAGGGTGATGGTCTGGTTGAAGGCGACATCCGCGATCTCGTTGGCGATGCGGCGGATGCGCTCGGCCGGGATGCCGCAGCGCTCGGCGACGTTCGCCGGCGCGTACTCCTCGGAAAGATACCGCTCCGCCATCAGATGGAAGACGGGCTGGGCGATGCGGCCATCGGGCAGCGCATGCTCGCCGACCATCACGGCGGAGAGCGTCGCGTCCGAGGCATCGATCGCGCCGCGCGTGCGGTCCCAGGCCAGCGGCTTGCCGTTCTCGCCGCGGGCGAAGAGCCCGTCATCCGCGCCGCCCGGATTGCGCACCACCAGCCAGGAGGCGTTGGTGTAGCGGCCGAGGAAGTCGAGATCGATGCGGTCGGTGCGCAGCAGCTCGTGCAGCAGCGCCATCACGAAGAGGCCGTCCGTGCCGGGCCGGATGCCGACCCATTCGTCGGCCACCGCGGAATAGCCGGTGCGCACGGGATTGACCGAGACGAACTTCGCGCCGCGCGCCTTCAGCGCCGCGATGCCGGTCTTGATCGGGTTGCTGTCATGGTCCTCGGCGACGCCGAACATCAGCAGGTACTTCGTGCGCTCCCAGTCCGGCTCGCCGAATTCCCAGAAGGACCCGCCGATGGTGTAGAGCCCGCCGGCCGCCATGTTCACGCTGCAGAACCCGCCATGGGCGGCGAAATTGGGCGTGCCGAACTGCGCGGCCCAGAAGCCGGTCAGGGACTGGCTCTGGTCGCGGCCGGTGAAGAAGGCGAGCTTGCGCGGATCCGTCGCGCGCACGTCGCGCAGCCAGCCCGTGGCAAGGTCCATCGCCTCGGCCCAGGAGATCTCCTGGAACTCGCCCGATCCGCGTTCGCCGACGCGCTTCAGTGGCGCCGTCAGCCGCGCCGGGGAGTAGTGCGTCATGATCCCGGCGCTGCCCTTGCCGCAGATGACGCCCTTGTTCACCGGGTGGTCGGGGTTGCCCTCGATGTAGCGGACCTTGCCGTCCTTCAGATGCACTTTGATGCCGCAGCGGCAGGCGCACATGTAGCAGGTGGTGGTCTTCACCGCGTCGCCGACCGGGACGTTGTAGGCGACCCTCGGGTCCGCGGGCGGCGTGGTCAGGGCGCGTGGCGTCGGCGCTTCCGGCATCAACTGGCTCCGGGACGTTCGGGCGTGAGATTGCAGGCAGTAAGGCACGCGGGCGGGATACGCGCAAACGCGCGGGGTCGCGGATTTCGGGGGTTTGCGGCGCCTGAAACCGCGATCCGGCGCCGTGGAATCGTCGCGGCTTCCTGCGCGGCAAGCTTGGGCTTGTCCGCCAAATCCACGCCCCGGAAACGTGCGATCGCGCGCCCTCCTGACAGCGCCCCGCTTCCGCGCCAGGATTGCCACCATCAGGGAGGAATCGCCATGGCCGCCACGCTGAAGTCGCTCGTCCGCTCCGGTCGCCTCGTCGGCGGCACGCTGCTGGTCGAATGCGTCACCCCCGGCATCGGCCATATCCTCGGCGCCGCGGGCGCGGAGTTCGCCTTCCTCGACATGGAGCACAGCGGCTTCGAGGCGGAGACGGTGAAGGCCGGGCTGCGCTTCCTGGAAGCCGGCGGCGTGCCCGCCTTCGTCCGCGTCACCTCCCGCGACACGCATGACATCTCCCGCATCGCCGATATCGGGGCGGAGGGGATCATCGTCTCGCTCGTCGACAACGGCGCGGTCGCCAAGGCCGCCGTCGATGCGCTGAAGTACCCGCCGCTCGGCCGGCGCGGGGTGGGGCTCAGCCTGTCGCACGACAATTTCCGCAGCCCCCCCACGCCGGCCGCGGCGCTGCAGGCGGCGAACGACCGCACCGTCCTCGCGCTGATGATCGAGACGGCGGAGGGCGTGGAGAACGCGGAGGCCATCGCCTCCACCCCCGGCGTCGACCTGATCTGGGTCGGCCATTTCGACCTCTCGACCTCGCTCGGCGTCGCGGGGCAGTTCGACCATCCGAAATTCCGCGACGCCACCACGCGCATCGCCGCGGCGGCGCGGAAGGCCGGTATCGGCCTCGGACGCCTGGTGAATTCGGTGCCGGAGGCGGAGCAGGCCTGGCGCGACGGCTTCCGCATCCTTGCCTGGTCCGGCGATGCCTGGCTGATCCGGGACGGTCTCGCGGCGGGCCTGGGCGGGCTGCGCAGCATGGCCGAAAGGCTGCCTCAGCCGAACGGATGAGGCGCGCAACACGCGCAACAACTTCCGCGCTGGTGCGACATCGCCGCGCAACGCAGCGCACGCAGTCTTCGCCGCACGGCGCCAGAGGCGCCGGACCCCGGAAGGAGATCCCCATGCGCCCCGCCGCCCTCGCCATGCTCGCCCCCCTCGCGCTGATCCCGGCCTGCGCCGGCCGTGCGCCGCAGACCGTCGCCGTCGTCCAGGACCGCGACCGCCATACGGACTGCACCGCCGTGATGGCGGAGATCCGCGCCAACAACGACCAGATCTCGCAGCTTGCGCGGGAGGATGGCGGCAAGGTCGCGCAGAACGTGGCGGCCGGCGTCGCCGGCGTGTTCATCCCCGTCCTGTGGTTCGCCATGGATTTCCAGGACGCGTCGGGGAAGGAGGGACGCGCGCTGTCGCAGCGCAACCAGTACCTGGCGTCGCTCGCCGCACAGCGCTGCGGGCACCAGACGGCGGAGGCGGCGCGGCCAGCGGCCTCGATGCAGGTGGCCAGCATCCGTCGCTGACGCCGCCACCATCGCCGCGTCCCCCTGACGCGCGTCCGGTCCCCAGGGCCGGGCGCGCGTCACGCATCTGGGGTATGCCGCGCAACACGCGCCGACATGATCGGCGACACGGCGAAACCCTTTCGGCAACACCGCGACATCAGCCTGCAATGTGGCCCCGGCATTCTCCCCTCAGGCCGGCGATCCCGCCGGCGCTGGAAGAGGAGGCTCCCATGGCCCAGGTCGAACCGGATGTTCTGGTCTTCGTGGCCCTGATTGGCGCGCTGCTGCTGCTGGTCTGATGCGTGCGCGCCGGGCACGGGCCGGTCCCGGGCGGTGGGGAGAGGTTCCCCCGCCCGGTGACCGGCCCGATGCAATTTCAGGCCACGCTTGGCTGGCCCAGGCTTTGTCGCCTAGCATTCATTTCAGCTTCGCGCGCGCGGTTGCGACACGGGGGGACACCAGGCATGGCGGGCGAGCGCCGGCGTTTGGCGGCGATCCTGGCGGCGGATGTCGTGGGTTATTCACGCCTCGTCGGGCTCGATGAGGCGGGCACCGTGGCGCGCGTCCGTGCCCTGTTCCGCGAGGTCGCCCAGCCCGAGGTGACGCAGGCCGGCGGGCGCGTCTTCAAGCTCGTCGGTGACGGTTTCCTGGCCGAGTTTCCCTCCGCCGTCGCGGCCGTGACCTGCGCCGCCGCGATCCAGGCCGCGACGGAGGCGCGCGCTGCGGCCGAGCCGGAGGACCGGCGCCTCCGCGCCCGCATCGGCGTGCATCTCGGCGACGTGCTGGTGGAAGGCGCGGATCTGTTCGGCGATGGCGTGAACGTCGCGGCGCGGCTGGAGGGGTTGGCGGAGCCTGGCGGCGTCGTGCTGTCGGCGCCGGTCGTCGATGCGGTGCGCGGTCGCGTCCCGCAGGCGCTGGAGGATTTGGGCGAGCAGGCGCTGAAGAACATCGCGCGGCCGATACGGGTATTCCGGCTTGCGCAGCCCGCGCTGGAGCCACCGCGGCTGGCGGTGCCGGAGCGGCCCTCGCTGGTGGTGCTGCCCTTCCAGAACCTCAGCGGCGATCCCGAGCAGGAGTATTTTGCCGACGGCATGGTGGAGGACATCACCACCGCGCTGTCGCGCATCCGCTGGCTGTTCGTGATCGCCCGCAACAGCGCCTTCACCTACAAGGGCCGCGCGGTGGACGTGCGGCAGGTCGGGCGGGATCTCGGCGTCCGCTACGTGCTGGAAGGCAGCGTGCGCAGGGCGGGGAACCGCGTGCGCATCACGGGCCAGTTGATCGAGGCGGAGACGGGGCGGCATGTCTGGGCCGACCGGTTCGACGGCGACCTCGCGGACATCTTTGACCTGCAGGACCGGGTGACAGAGGCGTTGTGCGGGGCGATCGAGCCCAATCTGCAGGGCGCGGAGATCGAGCGCGCAAGGCATAAGCCAACGGCCAGCCTGGATGCCTATGATCTGTATCTTCGCGCGCTCCCACATGCCCGGGCACTGACCCACGCCGATAGTGATCAGGCCCTTCAGCTCCTGCGCCGGGCGATCGCCATTGATCCGCGGTTCGTCTTGGCCAAGGCTTTTGCCGCCCGGGTGCTGCGATGGGCGGACAACCAGGGTTGGATTCCGACGGACGGCGACCGGGAAGCGCTCAGGCTTGCCACGGAGGCGATTGCCGAAGCGGGCGACGACGCCGTCAGCCTTGCCTTCGCAGCAGTAGCAATTTCATGGTTCGGGGGATCGCGACCGATGGCGGTGTCTGCCGCAGAGCGAGCGGTGGCAATCAATCCAAACTCGGCGAGCGTATTGTCGGATGCCGCGGCTGTGTTGAACCACGCAAGCCGCGCCGAGCAATCGATCGAATGGCTGCAGCGAGCGATGCGCCTCAGCCCACGCGACCCGGACATGGCGCGCATGGGCGCGAGCCTCTCGTCGGCCTACGCTATCGAGAAGCGCTTCGACCTCTCGGTCGAGGCGGCCAAAAGGGCGCTGTCGCTTGCTCCGCAGTTAACAGCAGTCCACCGCGTGCTGATCTACGCACTATACCGCCTCGGGCGTATCGACGAGGCGCGACGCGAGGCGGAGGCTTGTCGCCGCATCAACCTGACCGGGTCCCGCACCGTCCTTCAATGGATGTCTCGGGTATACGCCGATCCAGCGTTGGTGGCCGACGTGATGGAGGCTTTGACCGAGGTCGGACTGCTGGACTGACCACCCAGCAGCCCGCCCCCGCTACCTCTGCCCGATGCTCCCGATCCGCCCTGCCGTCATCCCGCCATCGATGACAAGCTCGCTCCCCGTCACGTGCCGCGACGCATCGCACGCCAGCCACAGCACGCCCTCCGCGATGTCCTTCGCCTCCGACGCCACGCCGATCGGCACGCCCGCCGCGGCCAACTGGTGCGGATCGATCGGCGCGTTGCGCCCGCCGCCCATCCCCGCCGGGATCTTCTCCCAGATCGGCGTGGCGATGATCCCCGGATGGACGCTGTTGCAGCGGATGTTGTCCCGCGCCCCCGCGCACTCCAGCGCCACCGACTTGGCGAACAACCGCACCGCCCCCTTCGTCGCCGAATAGCCCGCCAGCCCCGCCGAACCGCGCAGCCCCGCGACCGAGGAGATCATCACCACGCTGCCGCCCTTGCCGGCGCGGCGGATCGCCGGGATGCCGTATTTCACGTTCAGGAAGACGCCATCGACGTTGATCGCCATCTGCCGCCGCCACTCGCTCAGCGACATGTCGAGCACGGAGGGCACCATGATGCCGATGCCGGCGTTGCAGACCAGCACCTGCAGCCCGCCGAAGCGGCGCTCGGCCTCCGCCACCACCTCGGGCCAGCGGGCTTCCTCCGCCACGTCCTGGTGCATGTAGTGTGCGCGCCCTGCGCCGCGGGCATTGATCGTCGCGGCCAGCGCCTCGCCGCGCGCGTCGTCGATGTCGGTCATCAGCACGTCGGCGCCCTCGCGCGCCAGCACCTCGGCGCAGGCCGCGCCGATGCCGCATGCCGCCCCGGTGACCAGCGCCACCTTGCCCTGAACCTGACCCGCCATTGCTTCCTCCCGTGACGATCCCGGCAGGCTACCGGGTCCTGCGCGCCGCGCCAGGGATCAGTCCGCCCGCAGGTTCCCCTCGCGGATCACCCGCCCCCACAGCGCCATGTCGGCGGCGAAGCGCCGGGCCAGCACCGCGGGCGGGCCACCGGCGGGGTCGGCGCCGATCTCGCGCACCCGGGCGATCACCTCCGGCGTGCGCAGCGCCGCCTCCACTGCCGCGTTCAGCCGCGCGATCGCCTCCGGCGGCGTCGCGGCGGGGGCGAGGATGGCGTTCCAGAATACCGCCTCGTAGCCGGGCAGGCCCGATTCCGCGACGGTCGGCACCTCGGGCAGTGCCGGCGACCGCGCCGCGCCGGTGACGGCGATCGGCCTGATCTGCCCCTCCCGCATCAGCGGCGCCGCGGTGGCGATGGTGTCGAAGGCAAGCCCCACATCGCCGCGCAGCAGCGCGTTCAGCACCCCCGCATTGCCGGCGAAGGGGACGAGCACGATCTCCACCCCCGCCTCCTTCACGAAGCGCGCCGCGGCCAGGTGGTTGGTCGTGCCGTTGCCGGGATGGCCGAGGTCGATCCGCCCCGGCGCCGCGCGTGCCGCGGCGATCACCTCCGCCACGCTGCGCGGCGCGAAGCCGCGCCCCGCCACCACCAGCAGCGGCGCCTCGTAGATCAGCGAGACGGGGGCGAGGTCGCGCGCCACGTCGAAGCCGGGATTGGGCACGAGATGCGGCAGGATGGAGACGGCGGAGGAGCCGTAGAAGATCGTGTGCCCGTCCGGCTCCGCCCGCACCGTCGCACCCAGGGCCACGGTCCCCGCGCCGCCGGGCCTGTTCTCCACCAGCACCGGCTGGCCGAGCGGCCCGCTCATCTGCGCCGCGACCAGGCGGGCGTAGATGTCGGTGGAGCCGCCGGGCGGAAAGGGCACGATCATCCGCACCGGCCGCGCCGGGAAGCGCTGCGCCAGGGCGGGCAGGGCCAAGGGGAGCAGGGGTGTGGCAAGCAGGGGGGCGGCGAGCAGGCCGCGCCGGGTGGGCATGGGCATCCGGGGTTCCTCCGCGGCGCCCCGGTCCTACGCCGCGGCGTCCGACCCCGATGCTGCGCCTAGCCGGCGGCCTGCGCCACCCGCGCTGCCGCCTCGGCGAGGTGCCGGGCCACGAAGGCGGCGTCGGCCGAGCCCTCCGGCGCCGCGGCCAGGTAGCCGGGCATCGGCTCCGCGGTCCATTGCGCGGGTCCGAAGCGGCCACCGAACAGGTCCACCAGCCGGTAGTCGAGGCGCGCGAAGAGGGCGAAAAAGTCCTCCCGGCTGTAGCCGTATGCCTGGGTCGCGATCTCCCGCCCGCTCTCCAGCACCAGGATCGGCCGCCAGCGCGCGATCGCGGCCTGGGCGCCCTGCAGCGCCTGGACCGCGCCGCCTTCCAGGTCCAGCTTGGCGAAGCGCCAGGGCTGCAGCGTGCCGTCCAGGAGGTCGTCGAGGCGGAGCATGCGCACCGCAATCCGCGCCGTGCCTGGCGTGATGGGAGAGGGACGCGGCTGCGGGCCGCTGTCGCCGCCCGAATGGCGCGGCCATTGGATGTCCGCGCTGCCGCCGCGGTCGGCCAGCGCCGCCTCCACCACCTCCACCCGGGTGAGGCCGCGCGCCAGCGCGGCAAGGCGCAGCCTGGCGGCGAGGTCCGGCATCGGCTCCACCGCCAGCACCCGCCCCGTCGCGCCGACGGAAAGGGCCAGGGGCCAGGTGTGGTAGCCGTGCCTTGCGCCGCCATCAACGGCGAGGTCGCCGGGCCGCAGCGCCGCCGCGGCGAGCCCGGCGATCAGGTCCTCGAAGATCCGCCCCCTTGGCTGCAGGGCGAAGAGACGATGCAGCGTCGCGGTGTTCATGCCGCGGCGGCACGCAGGAAGCGTGCCACAAAGAACCCGTCCATGCCGCCCTGCTCGGCCCAGAGGTTGGGGCGGGTGCGCACGGCGCCGGCCGGGGTGATGGCGGCGGCAAGGTCGGGCAGTTCCTCCGGCCGCACCGGATCGGGCCTGAGGCCGAGGGCCTCGGCGCGGGCGAGATGCGCCTCCCCTTCCTCCGGCTGCAGGGAGCAGACGGCATAGACCAGCCGCCCGCCGGGGCGCGTGAGGCGCGCGGCGGCGGCGAGCAGCGTCGCCTGCGCCTCGACCAGCGGCGGGATGTCGCGCGGGCGCTTGCGGTGCGGGATGTCGGGGTGGCGGCGGATCGTGCCGGTCGAGGAGCAGGGCGCGTCCAGCAGCACCGCGTCGAAGGCGGTGCCGTCCGGCGGTGACCAGGTGGCGGCGTCGGCCTCCACCACCGTCGCGTCCAGTTTCAGCCGTGCCAGGTTCTCGCGCAGCCGCGCCGCGCGCTTCGGGTCGCGTTCCACCGCCGTCACCACGGCGCCGGCGGCGGCAAGCTGCGCCGTCTTGCCGCCCGGCGCGGCGCAGAGGTCGAGCACGCGTTCGCCGGGCCGGGCGTGCAGCAGGCGCGCCGGCAGGGCGGCGGCGGCGTCCTGCACCCAGAAGCCACCCTCGGCGAAGCCGGGCAGCTCCGTCACGCGCGTGCCGGCGGGGTAGCGCCAGGTGCCTGTGGGCAGCTCGGTGCCGCCCGGCGGCGGCGTGGCGCCGGGGGCGAGGCTGAGGTCGAGCGGCGCTTCCACCCCGTGGGCGAGGGCGATCGCCCGCGTCGCCGCGGCGCCATGCGCGGCGTGCCAGGCCGACCAGAGCCAGGGCGGGGTGTCGAGCCGCGGGCCGTCCAGCCCTTCCAGCGCTTCCGCGCCGCCCTCCGCCACGCGACGGAGCACGGCGTTCGTCAGGCCCGTGAAAGGCTTCGGCACCACCGCCGCGGCGCCGCTGACCGCGGCATGCGGCGGCGTGCCCAGCAGCAGCAGTTCGGCCGCGCCCATGCGCAGGGCGGCCCGCACCTCGGCCGGCGGTTCGCGGCGCAGATAGGGTTCCAGCACCGCGTCCAGCGAGGCGGCGCGGCGCAGCACGGCGGCGGCGATGCGGTGGGCCGCGGCGCGGTCGCGCGGGGCGAGGCGGCCGGGCAGGGCGTCCAGCGCCTCCTCCAGCGGGCGATGCCGCGCGAGCACGGCCGCGATGATCTGCGCGGCGGCGCGGCGGGTCGGCGGCACGGCGGGGCCGGGCCGGGAGGCAGGGGTTTGTGCGTTCATTGGGGTGCGCCCCGTCTACGGCAGGCAGGGCGCGGCTGGCCAGGGGGTGCCGCGCCTGACGACGAATTCACATGCCGGTGTGCGCCCGGATACCCGCCGCGTCGTAGCCCGGGAGGACCGCCACGACCGACAGACCCCATGGACATGATCGCCGCGGCCGCGCCGCGCTTCCTCGAGATCCTCTGGCTCAACATCATCCTCTCCGGCGACAACGCCGTGGTGATCGGGCTGGCCGCGGCGGGGCTCGCGCCCGCGCTGCGGCGCCGGGCCGTGCTGTTCGGCGTGCTGGCGGCGGCGGTGCTGCGCATCGTCTTCTCGGTCTTCGCCACATACCTGCTGAGCCTCTGGTGGGTGGCGATCGTCGGCGGCCTGGCGCTGCTGTGGATCGCCGTCTCCTTCCTGCGGGAGTTGCTGGCGCATGGCCGCGACGCCGGGGAGGGCGAGGCCACGGCGCCGCCCGAGAAGACCCTGGCCCAGGCGCTCGGGCAGATCGTGCTGGCCGATGTCTCGATGAGCCTCGACAACGTGCTGGCCGTCGCCGCGGTGGCGCGGGACAACTTGGCGCTGCTCGGGGCGGGGCTGCTGCTGTCGATCCTGCTGATGGGGCTGCTGGGTGGCGTGCTGGCGAAGCTGCTCGAGCGGCATCGCTTCATCGCCTATGCCGGGGTGGCGCTGATCACCGTCATCGCGGCGGAGCTTCTGTGGGACGGGGCGGCCGAAGCGAACGTGATCCTCGATCTCGGCATCCCGATGCTGGTCAAGGGATCCTGACGCGGGCTTCGCTTCCGCCGGGCCGCGCTTTGCCCTAGTGCGCCCGGCATCATGGATATCGGTCCGCCTTCCGGCCCCTCGTCAGGCCATGGCCGCGCCCTCGGCATGGAGCCGGACCGCGTGATGCGGCACCCCCGCCTCGCCCTGGTGCTGCTGTGCCTGGTGCTGTGGCTGCCCGGCTTCTTCTCCCTGCCCGCGACCGACCGCGACGAGAGCCGCTTCGCCCAGGCGACGCGGCAGATGCTCGACACCGGTGACTATGTCCGGATCCGGGTGGGCGAGGAGGAGCGAAACAAGAAGCCGGCCGGCATCCACTGGCTGCAATCGGCCGCGGTGCACGGGGTGGAGGCGCTGGGGATCGGCGACCGCCGCGACATCTGGGCCTACCGCATCCCGAGCCTGCTCGGTGCCCTGCTGGCGGTGCTGGCGACCTTCCACTGGGGACGGGCGCTGGTCGGGCGGCGGGCGGCGCTGCTGGGGGCGGCGATGCTGGCCTCCTGCCTCGTGCTGGTCGCCGAGGCGCGGATCGCCAAGACCGATGCCGTGCTGCTGGCGACGGTGGCCTCCGCGATGGGGCTGTTCGGGCTGGCCTATCTGAGGCCGCGCGCCTTCGGGGCGGGGCAGGCGGCGGCCTTCTGGGCGATCCTCGGCGCCTCGGTGCTGATCAAGGGGCCGATCGGGCCGATGGTGGCGGTGCTGGCCGGGATCACGCTGGCGGTGATCGACAAGGGCGCGCCCTGGCTGCGGGCGCTGCGGCCGGGCTGGGGCATCCCCCTGATGGTCGCCTGCGCCGCGCCCTGGTTCGTCGCCATCGGGATCGCGACGGAGGGCCGCTTCTTCGAGCAGGCCGTGGGCGGCGACATGCTGTCCAAGGTCGGCTCGGGCGAGGAGAAGCACTGGGGACCGCCGGGGATGTATCTCGCGACCTTCGGCATCGCCGCCTTCCCGGCCGCCTTCCTGGCGCTGCTGGCGCTGCCCGGCGCCTGGGCGACGCGGCTGAACCCGCCGACGCGCTTCCTGCTGGCCTGGATCGTCCCCTCCTGGCTGCTGTTCGAGGCGGTGCAGACCAAGCTGCCGCACTACGTCCTGCCCCTCTATCCGCCGCTGATGCTGCTGGGCGCGGCCTGGGCGCTGCACCCGTTGCGCTGGGCACCGCCGCGCTGGGTGCGCGCGCTGGCCTGGACGGCGCTGGTCGGCGTCGCGGTCGGCCTGCCGGTGGCGGCGCTGGCGGCGGCGATCTGGCTCTCCGATGCCGCGCTGCCGGGGGCCCTGCTGGCGATCCCCGCGGCGATGGCGCTGCTCTGGGTGGTGCTGCGGGCCTGGCGGGCGGGGGACTGGCGCCGCGCCGGCTTCGCCGCGGTGGTGCTGGCCGTGCCGCTCTACGCCGTGGTGCTGGAGGGCGTGGCGCCGCGCCTCGCGCCGCTGTGGATCGCGCCGCGGCTTGCGGCGGCGGTGCAGGAGGTCGCGCCGCATCTCGACGACCGGGACTTCGGCATCACCGGCCATGCCGAACCCTCCGTGCAGTTCGCGATCGGCGGCGGCATCGCGCTGCTGGCGCGCGGCGAGCACGCCGCCCGTTTCCTGGCCGCGGCGCCGGAGCGGCGCGTGGTCGCGGTGGGCGACCGGGCGATCGCCGATTTCCGGCGTGAGGCTGCGGCGATCGGCCTCACCCCGCGCGGGGTCGGCATGGTCTCCGGCTTCAACTACACCCGCGGGCGCTGGGTAACGCTCAGCCTGTTCCGCGGGCCGGAATAGCGCGGGGCGCTGTCCCTCCCGCCGCGGCTCCGATATGAACCGCCCCGCCGCAGCCGAGGACGTGACCGATCATGATGGAATGGGCGACCAACCTGGTCGCGGAGGGCGGTCTGCTCGGCGTCTTCCTGCTGATGGTGGCGGAGAACCTGTTCCCGCCGATCCCCTCCGAGGTGATCATGTCGCTGGCGGGCTTCACCGCGGCGCAGGGCAAGCTGTCGCTGACCGGGGTGATCGTCGCCGGCATCGCCGGGGCGGTGGTGGGCAATGGGGTCTGGTACGAACTCGCCCGGCTCTACGGCGCCGTCCGCACCCGCGCCTGGCTGGTCCGCTTCGGCCGCTACGTCGGCCTGACCGCGGCGGAGGTCGAGGAGGCCGAGGCGGTGATGCGCCGCAAGGGCCCGGTCGCGGTCTTCGTCGGGCGCTTCATGCCGGGCGTGCGCACCGCGATCTCCGTCCCCGCCGGACTGATCGAGCTGCCGCGCCTCGTGTTCTACGGCTGGACCACGCTGGGCACGGCGATCTGGACCAGCGCGCTGGCGATCGCAGGCTACCAGTTGCAGGAGCATTTCCACCTGGTGGAGAAATACGCGGGGCCGATCGGCATCGCCTTCCTGGGCATCGGCGTGCTGGCGGTGGGGTATCATGTCTGGAAGGGCTGGCGGGTGCATCGCGCGCGGCGGGGCTGACCCGCCAGGACGCGCGCGGACGTGATGCGCGGCTTGCGGCGCCGCAAGGCGTGACGCCGCGCAGCGGTGGCAGGCTGCGCGCATGACCACCATCCTGGACCGCCCCGACCGCTTCGGCCTGCCGAGCCGCCTCATCCACTGGGCCATCGCCGCGCTCGTCGCCCTGGCCTGGGTGAGCGGCGACCTCGGCGGCGCCGGGCAGGGCCTGCACATGGGGCTCGGCGCGCTGGTGCTGGGCCTGTCGCTGCTGCGGCTGCTGTGGCGGGCGCTGAACCGCGCGCCGCCCGCGCCGGCGGGCACCGCGGCCTGGCAGGCGAAGGCGGCGATGGCCGGGCATCTCGCGCTCTATGCCCTGACCCTCGGCGTGCCGCTGTTCGGCCTGTTCGACCGCTGGGCGCGCGGCAGGCCGGTCTCCCTCTTCGGCATCCTGCCCGTGCCGGCGCCCTTCACGCCCCCCTTCGGACGCCTCTGGGGCGAGGTGCACGAGGTCGCGGCAAACCTGCTGCTGCTGGTGGTCGGGCTGCATGTCGCCGCGGCGCTCTGGCACCACCTGATCCTGCGGGACGGCGTGCTGCGGCGGATGCTGCCGGGGCGCGCGGCGCCGGCCGAACCGCGATAGACTCGGCGCGCGGCCCCAGGGGAGCGAATCGGGGCCGCACAGGGGATTCCCGCGCGTGCCCGACTGGCTGCTGCCGCTGCTGGTGCCGATCGCCGCCGCCCTCGCGGGCGGGCTGGTCGCGGCCGCGCTGATCCTGGCGCTGCGGCCGCGCCAGGACGGCACGATGGCGCTGCTGGCCGACCGGATGGAGGCGCTGTCCGACCGGATGGAGGACCTTTCCGCCGCGCAGTCCGACCGCCTGTCGCGCGCCCTGGCCGAGAGTGCGGAGCGCAGCCAGGACAGCGCCCGGCGCATCCATGAGCGCCTCGCCGTCATCGACGCCGCGCGGGCGAACCTGGAGGGGCTGGGGGCGCAGGTCACCTCGCTCGCCTCGATCCTCGGCAACAAGCAGGCGCGCGGGGCCTTCGGCGAGGTCGCGCTGCGCGAGATGCTGGCGGACCGCCTGCCCGCCGCATCCTGGGCCTGGCAGCACACGCTGAGTACAGGGGTCCGCTGCGACGCGCTGATCCGCCTGCCCGACCCGCCGGGGCCGATCGCGGTGGACAGCAAATTCCCCCTCGAAGCCTGGCGCGCCTGGCGGGAAGCGCGCGACGAGGGGGCGCGTGCGCTGGCCCAGCGGCGCCTCGCCATCGACATCCGCAAGCATGTCGACGACGTCGCCACCAAATACATCCGCCCCGGCGAGACCGCCGACGGCGCGCTGATCTTCCTGCCCTCCGAGGCGCTGCACGCCGACCTCGCCGCGCACCACCCGACCCTGGTCGCCGAGGCCGCGCGGCGGGGGATCTACCTGGTCTCGCCAGGGACGCTCTGGGCCGTGCTGGGCACCATGCGCGCGCTGCTGCGCGACGTTCGGCTGCGGGAGGAAGCGCGGCACCTGCGCGGCGAACTCGCGCGCTTGGCGGAGGAGGCGGAACGGCTGGAACGGCGCGTGGGGAACCTGAAGCGGCACTTCGCGGAGGCGCAGGGGGATATCCACCAGATCGAACTCTCGACGCAGCGCGTGCTGGCGGCAGCGGCGCGGATCGCGGCGGTGGAGCTGGAGGGGAGGCAGGAGTCGGCGGACTGAGGTTGTCAGGGGGAGGAGCGAACTCCTCCCCCCGACACCCCCCACCTCCTTTTTTTGGTCCTTTGCCGCTTTCCTTTGGGGGCCCCGCTGCAGCTTTGCGGGCGTGGACCTGCGCCGACGCGGTATGGCTGCGCGCTACAAGCGCACACCTCGAACTACCAGTTGGTCGGCGGGTTTGCGGACAGCGATCGGAGGCGAATGGTGCTAGGCCGTGTGGTGTGCGGGTTGTACGCCCCGCCTTTTGGGCCAGAGCTGGTCGACGCTGCTCTACAGTCCCCTCCGTAAACGAGTCCGCTTCCAGGCGGCCGCTCTCTTCTACCTTCTCGTCAAACCAGACCGTGCGTGTTGGAGGCGAGGTTGCGCAGGGTCGTTCTACTGGTGGCGCGCACGACCCGATGCAGCGGATGACCAAGCCCCTGCGCCGCTTCTCGCTAGCAAAGACATGCTTGACATGGGGGCGAAGCCGCGTGCACGTGGCATTACCGGGAGCGATATGCGCCGGCATCAGCCTTCCCTGCGACTTGGCGCTGCGGAACTGCGTCGTTAGCCCGAGCCGGCATAGTAGCGCCGCCTCCAACTCCCTCCGAAACGCTTCGAAATTTACCATCTCGCGAAGCCTCTTCAGCGGAGTGCCTGCCGCGAACAGCGCGAGAAAACGATCATCTATGTTGGAGATGCCTGCCTCACGGGACATCAATGCCTCCAATTCTGCGACCACTGGGGGGGAGCGATTTCGATTAACCAGCGCCGAAGGAATGAGTTTTTCGAGACGTCCCACTTGCAAAATATTGCGAGTTCGTGAAGCATGACATTAAGACTGGGGAGATCCAAGTGTCGTCACGAGAGGTACTGCTTGGCTATGCATTTCTGAAAGCCTCCTTCGATAGGAGCGACGTGCAACGGCCAATTGACGCACTTGAT
>JAIYAI010000644.1 GCA_027489135.1 Acetobacteraceae bacterium | reverse complement strand
GAGGTGATCCCGGCAGGCCGCCTGGGCGATCGCCGCCTGCACGCCGCAGCCGGCGACGATGCGCCGGACGACGGGGACGAGCTGCTCGCCGAGAAGGATGCCGAGGAGCCCGACCAGCGCCACGACCGGCGGCGCGGGTGAGCGGACCTGGATGAGCCCGTAGACGACGCCGACGAGAACCCCGGCACCCAGCGATGCGGCGTAGAACTTCATCGAACGGCTCCCTTGGCGAGCCGGCCGCGGTCGCTGCGATGACCGCGGCCAAGCGTCATGGCCTGCTCTCTGTGCCGTCCCGGGGCTTCAGCCCCGGATGAAGGCGAGGAGATCCGCGTTCAACGTCGCGGCCTCCGTCGTCAGCATCCCGTGCTGGAAGCCGGGATAGACCTTCAGCGTGCCGCGCCGCAGAAGCCGCACGGATTTCAGCGCAGAATTGCCGATCGGCACGATCTGGTCGTCATCCCCGTGCATCACCAGCGTGGGCACGCCGATCGCCTTCAGGTCCTCGGTCTGGTCGGTCTCGGAGAAGGCCTTGATGCCGTCGTAATGCGCCTTGGCGCTGCCCATCATGCCCTGGCGCCACCAGTTCTGGATGACGCCCTGCTGCACCACGGCGCCCGGCCGGTTGAAGCCGTAGAAGGGGCCGGCCGCGACATCGTGGAAGAACTGCGCGCGGTTCGCCGCCAGCGCCGCACGGAAGCCATCGAAGACATCGATCGGCAGGCCACCGGGATAGGCCTCGGTCTTCAGCATGATGGGCGGCACGGCGGAGACCAGCACGGCCTTCGCCACACGCCCGGCCGGCTCCCCGTGCCGTGCGACATAGCGCGCGACCTCGCCGCCGCCGGTGGAGTGGCCGACATGCACCGCCTTCCGCAGATCGAGATGCTCGGCCACGGCGGAGGCATCCGCCGCGTAATGGTCCATGTCGTGGCCGTCCGACACCTGGGCGGAGCGGCCATGGCCGCGCCGGTCATGCGCGACCACGCGGTATCCGTGCTGCAGGAAGAACAGCATCTGCGCGTCCCAGTCGTCGGACGACAGCGGCCAGCCGTGGTGGAAGACGATGGGCTGCGCGTCGCGCGGCCCCCAGTCCTTGAAGAAGATCGCAACGCCGTCGGGCGTGGTAACGCTGGGCATGGCGGGGTTTCCTTCTCAATGGCCTTCGGAGGCGCCGAACATCGTCTGGGCGTAGGTGATGCCGAGGCCGTAGGCACCGCCGAGTCGGCGGGCGATGCCCGTGGTCGTCTCGTAGGTCTCGGCCCGCGCCCAGTCGCGCTGCAGCTCCAGCAGGTATTGCAGGCTGGTCATCGGCTGCGCGCCGGCCTGGGCCATGCGCTGCATGGCGCGCTCATGCGCCTCCTCGGTGATGTCGCCGCAGGCATCGGCGATGACGAAGACCTCGAAGCCCTGGTCGATGGCCGAGAGCGCAGGGGCGACGATGCAGACGCTGGTCCAGAGGCCGGCGAGGACGATGCGGCCCTTGCCGATCTCGTTGACGCGCGCGATCACCGCCGCGTCCTCCCAGGTGTTCATCGAGGTGCGGTCGAACATCGCCTGGCCGGGGAAGGCGCTCGTGATCTCCTCGAACATCGGGCCGGAGAAGCTCTTCTCCGCGACCGTGGTCAGGATGGTGGAGACGCCGAAACCCTGCGCGGATTGCGCCACCAGCGCCGCGTTGCTGCGGAGTAGGACGGGGTCGATCGACTTCGTCGCGAAGGCCATCTGCGACTGGAAGTCGATCATCACCAGCGTGTGGTCGCCTGGCGAGAGCAGCAGCTTGCCGGGGGTCGGTTGGGCAATGGGCATGGTGGTCTCCTGTCCGGGGTTGGGGCTCATGGCCCGTAGAGCGCGGCGCGCAGCGCGGCCGTCGCCTCGGTGATCGCCGCCTGCGTCGCCGGCGCATCGGCCAGCGCGTGCAACGCGACGAAATCGTGGATCATGCCGGGAAAGCAGGCCGTGCGGGCGGGAACGCCGGCGGCTTGCAGGCGCGCGGCGTAGGCCTCTCCCGCAGCGCGCAGCGGGTCATGCTCGGCCTGGATGATCAGCGCCGGCGGCAGATCGTTGAGATCTTCCTCGGTCGCGTGGATCGGGAAGGCGGTGGGCTGCAGTCGGATCGCGGGATCCGGGAAGGCGGCGGCGATCCAGCGCCGCATGGCCGCGGTGCCGGGCCAGCCGTCGCAGCCGTCCTCCGGCTCCGCCAGGAGCGGATCGAACAGCAGCTGCAGCACGAGGTCCGGCCCGCGCCGGCGCTTGCACAGCATCGCGACCGCGGCAGCGATGGTGCCGCCGGCGCAGTCGCCCGCGATGGCGATGCGCGAGGCATCGAGACGATGCGTGGCGGCCTGCGCCGCGAGATGGGCGAGCGCGGCATGCGCCTGCTCGATCTGCACCGGGTACTGCGCGGCCGGCGCCAGCGCGTAGTCGACGGCGACGACCGCGGCCTCGCTGCCCAGGGCCAGCAGCCGCGCCAGCCGGTCATGCGTATCGGCGCCGCCCATGACCCAGCAGCCGCCATGCAGGTACAGGATGAAGGGCAGGGGCCGGCCGTTGGCCAGGGGTGGACGCAGGATGCGGACCGGCACGCTGCCCGTCGGGCCGACGGGCAGGGAAAGCGTTTCCAACTCCATGTCCGGCATCTCCACCGGCACCGCCTGGATCCGCCGCAGCGCGCGATGCGCATCGCCGAATGACAGCGTCCCGATCGCGGCTTCGTGACGACGCGTCGCCAGGAACTGTTCGACCACCGGATCGACCGTCTCCGTCCCTGCGCATCCGCTGTTCACACCCGCACCCTTTGCATTCCATCCGGGCTGAAGCTTCGGTGACGGGCCCCCTCCGACGCGAGTTAAGGGGTGCAAAACCTCGTTGGACTGCGCAAACCTTCGCAACAGGAACGGACTGCAGGAGCAGTTGCTTGTCGGATCGGGTGCTTGCCTTCGGACCTTTTGCGCTTCACCCGGACCGTCGTCTGCTGCTGGAGGACGGCAAGTCGGTGCGGGTCGGCAGTCGTGCGCTCGAGATCCTGATCGCGCTGGCCGAGCGTGCAGGCGAGCTGCTCACGAAGGAGGACCTGATCGCCCGCGCCTGGCCGGACACGGTGGTGGAGGAGGCGAGCCTGCGCGTGCACGTCGCCGCGCTGCGCAAGGCGCTCGGGGACGGCCAGCCCGGGCGTCGCTTCATCGTGAACGTGCCGGGGCGCGGCTACAGCTTCGTGGCCACGACCGAGGGAACGGTGGCGGCCGCGGAGACTGCCGCGCCCGCGAGCGGCCTGCCCGCCCTGCTGACGCGCCTCGTCGGGCGGCAGCAGGCGGTCGATGACCTGCTCGGCCATCTGCGGACGCGACGGCTCGTCACCATCGCGGGGCCGGGCGGCATCGGGAAGACCAGCGTCGCGCTCGCGGTGGCCGAGGCGGCCGCGTCGCGCTTCGCAGAAGGTGCGGTCTTCGTCGACCTCGCGCCGGTGGACGATCCGCGCGGCGTGCCGGCGGCGCTGGCCGCGGCGCTCGGCGTCGCCGTCCGCACCGAGCCCTATCTCGACAGCCTGGTCGCTACCATCCGAACCCGGCGCGTGCTGCTGCTGCTCGACAATTGCGAGCACGTCGTGGATGCCGCGGCGACCCTGGCGGAAGCGGTGCTGCGCGGCGTCCCCGGCGCGTCCATCCTGGCGACGAGCCGGGAGCCGCTGCGCGCCGCCGGCGAATGGGTGCAGCGGCTGCCGCCGCTCGGCCTGCCGCCGGTCGCGCCGGCCCTGACCGCGGAGGAAGCGCTGCGCTCCCCGGCCGTACAGCTCTTCGTCGAACGCGCCGCAGGGGCGCTTGGCGGCTTCGAGCTGACCGATGCGCAGGCGCCGCTTGTCGCCGAGATCTGTCGCCGCCTCGATGGCATCGCGCTGGCGATCGAACTCGCGGCCGGGCGCATGGATGCCTTCGGCCTGTCGGAGCTTGCCCGGCTGCTGGATGACCGCTTCAGGCTGCTGATGCGCGGCCGGCGTACAGCCCTGCCGCGGCAGCAGACGCTGCGCGCGACGCTGGACTGGAGCTATGGCGCGCTGTCGGCCGAGGAGCAGGCGATCCTGCGCCAACTTGCGGTCTTCCCCGGCGGCTTCAGCCTGGATGCGGCGCGGGCCGTCGCCGTCGTCCCGGGGTTGCGGGGGCCGGCCTTCGACGACCTGCTCGCCTGCCTCGTGGCGAAGTCCCTGCTGACGGTGGAGATCGAGGAGGCGGGCGTCGGCTACCGCCTGATGGAGACGACGCGCGGCTACCTGCGCGAGAGGCTGGCGGAGAGCGGCGAGGCGCCGGCGGTGGCGCAGCGCCACGCCTGCTTCCACCGTGACCTCTTCGAGGCGGCGGCGCGTGCCTGGGAAACACAGGCCGGCGCGGCATGGCTCGGCCTCTATGCGCGGCGGATCGACGACCTGCGTACGGCACTGGGTTGGGCCTTCGCGCCGGACGGCGATGCGACGATCGGCGTCGCGCTGGTCGTCGCTGCGGTGCCGCTATGGTTCCAGCTCTCGCTCGTCGACGAATGCCTGGCCTGGGTGGAACGCGCCTTGGCGACGCTGCCTGCCGATGCCGCTGGCGACGAGCGGCGCCACATGCAGCTGCACGCCGCACTGGGCTGGGCGCAGATGTACGCCATGACGCGCCTCGACGGCAGCGCGGCGGCCTGGCGGCGCACGCTGGACCTGGCGGAGACCCTGGGTGACCGCGACTACCAGCTGCGTGCCCTCTGGGCGCTCTGGGCGGATCGCACCAACCATGGCGAGTTCCGGGCCGCGCTGGACCTGGCGGGACGGTTCCGGCACGTTGCCGACGGGACCGACCTGCTGATCGCCGACCGCATGACGGGCGCCTCGCTGCATTTCCTCGGCGAGCAGGCGCGGGCTCGCGCGCATATCGACCGCATGCTGGCGCAGTATGCGCCGCCGCCGGAACGGTCCCACGCCGTGCGCTTCCAGTTCGACCAGCGCGCGACGGCGCGCATCACGCTGGCACGCATTCTCTGGCTGCAGGGCCAGGAGCAGGACGCGCTGCGCGAGGCGGCGGACAGCGTCGAGCAGGCACGGGCGTTGGGACATACGCTGTCGCTCTGCAATGTCATCGCGCAATCGGCCTGTCCCGTCGCGCTGCTGGCGGGGAATCTGGATGCTGCAGCGCGCTACCTCGGGCTGCTGCGAGAGCACACGAGCGCCGATGCGCTGGATGTCTGGCGCGCTTACGCGGATGGGTTCGAAGGGGAGCTGCTGTGCCGCACGGGCCGCGTGGCACAGGGGCTGCCATTGCTGACCGGGGCGGTCGCGATGCTGCGCCAGGCTGGGTTCACTCAGTACCTGACGGCGTTCCTGGCCTCACTTGGGCGGATCGTGGTGGCAGAGGGGCAGCCTGGGGCCGGGCTCAGCGCGGTGGACGAGGCCCTGGGGCGCTGCGCGGCGACCGGCGAATCATGGTGCCTGCCGGAACTCCTGCGCATTCGGGCCGAGGGACTGCTGGCGGCCGGGGCGCCTGATGCTCCCATGGCGGCGGCGGCGGAACTGTCCCGGGCCCATGCAATGGCCACCGCGCAGGGGGCGGTGGCATGGCGGGATCGGATCGTGCTGAGCCTGCAGCACATGGGCCTTGGCTAAGGCCTGTTGAGAGCTGGGATTCGCGACCGGCGTGATGTGCGATTGAAGCTGCGGATGGCGCGATTCGTCCTGACTGACGCCCAAGGGGCGAAGATGAAGCGTCATGGCGCGCCTCCCCCTGTCCGAAATCGCCACGCCGGCGCGCGGCCAGCCCTGGGCAGACCGCACAAAGGGGCTCGCCGAGCTCATCATCGGCACGGAGATGCGCGGCACCGGGCGTGACACCGACCGTATTGGCCGGGCCGTGGGCCGGGTGTTCGCCGGCGCACAGGACGTCGACGCGGAGACGGTGCGCCGCGGCGCCGCCCTGGGTGTTCCGGCGAGGCATCTTCCTCCGGGATGCCCGGGACCTTGCACGCTCGGCCGGGGCGCTGGCCCACCGAGTTCCGCACAATTCCCGACTCTTCCGGCCGGCGCTTCAACGTTCGGCAACCGATCTCGCTACGCTCAACATTAGGAAACGTTCGCACAACCGATCGCTGGTGGATCCGGTCGACGTCCAGCCAAGGAACATCACGCCATGTCGCCCATCATCGGCACCCTCGATCCCGAAACGCTGACCGGCAGTGCCTCGGATGACGGGATCTACGGAGACATTCTTCTCGGCGGCG
>JAIYAI010000216.1 GCA_027489135.1 Acetobacteraceae bacterium | reverse complement strand
GCTCGGCGTGCAGGTCGCGGCGCTCGGTCTCTCGCTGCCCGATGCGGCCTGGCTGGTCGCGCCCGTCGCCTTCGTCTCCGGCGTCGCGGGCGTGGGCATCACCACGGTCGGCCTCGCCGTGACGCGGGACATCGCGCCGGACCAGGCCGGGCTGCTCTGGGTGCGCATCACGGCGGCCTTCGCGGTGGCGCAGACCGCTGCCGGCTTCGCCATGGCCTGGCTGTTCGCCGCGACGGGGGAAAGCCACGCGGCGGTCTTCGGGGCGGGGCTGGTCCTCTCCGCCGGCGCCTTCCTGCTGGCCCTCGTGCTGCGGCGGATGCCGCCGAGCGCATGAGAGCGCGGCGTGCATCGGCGGTGCCGCACATCTACGGCGGCGGGTGGGGCCGTGCAGCGGATCAGCCCCTCTCCGCCATGTGGCGGACCCGCGCCCGCGCCGAGTCGAGGAGCGGCGCAGATTCGGCTTCCAGGTCCGATAGGCTGGCCTTGAGCAGGGCCTGCGCCGCGACGTTATCGGGACCGACGAGGTCCATCAGTGCGAGCGAGGACTGCGCGCGCCAGAGCCGAGCCTGCTGCTGCTCTGCCACCGCGACAGCCTGCCGCAACAGGCGCTCCGCCTCTGTGAGCCGTCCGGCGCGCGCCAGCGCCTCGCCATACTGACACCGCAGGTAAGGTTCGTCCCAACGCGATCCGCTCGTCTCCATGAATTCCAGGACGTCTTCGAAAAGCGCCAACGCCGACGCATGATCACCGGCAAGCGACAGCGCCGAGGCCTCGTGCGCGACGAGGCTCGATGTGTAGACGAAAGGCCGCAACAGTCGCGCCTGCTGCACGGCTTGCCGGGCGAGCTCGAGGCCACCCTCAAAGTCCCCGGTCCGCGCCTTCACGATCCCTAGGTTGGAGCGCGCGAAGACGCCGAACATGAAATGCCCGTGCTGGTCGGCGAGCCGCAGCATGTCCTCCGACGTTCCGCGCGCCATGTCGAGAGCGCCGGAATGCATGAGCACCATCGTCTCGACGCTGTAGCCGAGAATGATGGCGTAGGCCTGGCCGGACCGGTGCGCGAGCTCGCGGGCCTCGTCGATCTCCTGGCGTGCGGCGCCGAGCCTCCCCAGGAGCGCGAGGACCATGCCGCGCTGGAACCGCACTGCCAGGACCGGCTCGGTCGAGATGTACATGGCCGCGAGGCGGTCGAGCGAAGGATCGTAGCGCCGGATGGATTCGTCGAACCCGTCCAAGGCCTCCAGGAAGCGGCCTTCGAAGTAGCTGTTGAACGCCAGGCTGCGGTGCCCGGCGAGTAGCCAGTCCGGGGCACTCCGCTGCACGCCGACGTCGAGCAAGGCGGCGGCGAAGGGACGTGCCTCGGCGACACGGCCCGACATGAGCCGCATCGTCCACTCGGCGCGCAGGTAGACCTGGCGCAGTGGCGTCTCGCCCGCCCCTTCCATCAGGGCGCTGCACCTGTCGAGGGCCACCCTGATCTCGGGCGCGGCGTAGCCGCGGGTCCCGACATGGATGTTCACCAGGGTCAGGTGCAGCTCGATTTCCAGCTCCGCCCGGCGCGCGCTCTCGGCCTGGGCGCGGATGACCTCGAGCGCACGGTTCAGCTGCGAGAGCGCCTCTGCGACCGCGGCGCGGCGCAGCGCATTCTTCGCGCCGCGTATCCACCATTCGACCGCCTGCTCCGTCTGGCCGGCCCCTGCGCGGTGCCGCGCGAGCAGGTCAGGCTGCTGCTCGACCTCCGCCGCCATGTGTTTTTCCAGCACGTCGGCGAGGCGTCGGTGCAGCGACCGAAGGCGTTCGCGCGTCAGTGTGCCGAGCGCGGCATCCTGCAGGAGGGCGTGCCGGAAGCGGTATGTCGTGGCTCCATCCTGGTGCTGAAGCCGCGCGACGATGGAGGCTTCGGCGAGCCGGTCCAGCGCCTCGCGCAACTCCGTCTCGCGCCAGCCCAGGACATGACCAAGCAGCGGCGCGCTGAACTCGCGGCCAATCACGGCTGCGACTTCGGCCACATCGCGCGCGGGCCCCAGGCGATCGAGCCGGCCGAGCAACGAGGCGTGCAGCGAGACGGGAACGCTCGTTGCCCGCACGCGCACCGCCGCGCGCGCCGATTCCTGCGCAACCGCCTCCGTCACGGCATTGCAGAGTTCCTCGATGAAGAGCGGAACGCCGTCGGCGCGTTCGAGGATCTGCTGGAGCACGGTGGGAGGCACCAGCAGGTCGCCGACGGCGAGCCGCGCCAGGTCGCCCGCTGCCGCCTCGTCCAGCGGCTCGAGCAGGAGGAGTTCGCCGCGCCCCTCCTCGATCCAGCGTGGCCTGAACTCGGGCCGAGCGGTCACGAGCAGAAGCACCGGGAGGTCACTGATCGTCGCGATCGCGCTCTCCAGCAGGTCGCGGCTGGTCGGATCGGACCAGTGCGCGTCCTCGAGGATGATGAGCATCGGCCCGCGCCGCGCCGCTGCGGTCAGGGTCTCGATCAGCGTTGCCAGCAGCCGCTCGCGCCGCAGGCGTGGCGGCAGCGGCGGGAGTGGCGGCAGCAGCTCCTCGGGAATGCCCATGAGGTCGCCGATCAGCGCCACCGCCAGGGGATCCTTCGAGAGCAGCACGCCGCGCAGCTTCTCGAGGCGCCGCTCGGGCGGGTCTGTGGGCAGGAACCCGGCGGCCTGCTCGAGCCGTTGGATCATCGGACGAAGTGGCACGTCCTGCAGATGTGCCGCGGCGAAGTACCTGAGCTGCAGATGCTCCGCCGCCGCACGGCACAGTTCCGCGACCAGCCGCGACTTGCCCACACCGGCTTCGCCCCGGATCAGCACGGCGCGGCCGCGGCCGGTCTGGGCCTCGCGCCAGATCGCATTCAACCTGTCGAACACCGCATCGCGCCCGATGAGCGGCAAAGCCAGGCTCGCGGCGCCGGGCAGTCCGCCCTGCAACGCCAGGCGGTCCTCTCCCTCGGTCTCCTCGACCACGCGCCACGCGAGTTGCGGGTCGTTCCAGCCCTTTAGCCGCTGTTCGCCAATCGAAGCAAACTCGAAGGCGGACGCGGCGAGCCGGCGCACGCTGTTGGACACCACGACCCCGCCAGGCACGGCAAGACCCTGCAGACGCGCGGCGAGATTGGGCATCTCTCCGAGCACTTCGATCTGCGCCGCACCGCCCTCGACCGTGCCGCCGACATCGCCGACGAAGGTCAGGCCCGTCGCGACGCCGGCGCGCAACGCGGGCGAGTCCGCGTCGGTCCCGACGCGTTGGGCGAAGCGCTGGATTGTCTCGCGCGCCGCACGTACGGCGTGCGCGGCGTCGTGTTCGTCGGCCGTGGGGTAGCCGAAATAGGCCAGTGCCCCGTCCCCGACGAACCGCGCAAGCTGCCCGCCATGCCGTGCCACGGCCTCCCGCGTCGCGGCGTAGAAGGCCGCTACGATCTCGGCATATTCGTCGGGATCCAGCCTGGCGGCGAGCGCGCTCGAATTGACAATGTCGAGGAAGACCACTGCCAGGGGCCGCAGGGCGCTGACCGGCCTAGCCGGGGCGGCGTTCAGGATCGGCTGCTGAACCTCTGCGAGGAACTGCCTGGGGCCGGTTGCTCCGCGGCGCAGCGCGGTGCCGCATTCCGGACAGAAGCGGGCAGTCGGCGGTGGAGCCGCGCCGCATTCGGGACAGCGCTCCGGTTCGCTTCGCTCCGCACCTGGACTCCCCACCGGCGTCCTCACCTTGCTCGGGCAAGAAGCCCAACCGGCCGCGCGTCGCGGTCCGAACCCTGTCAGGAGTGATCGAATACTTCCTGACGCGGATGACGCAATCAAGCACACAGATAAATACGAAGACGCGACGAACCCTGTCTCCCGTGTTCCAGATGTGCTTGCACCGTCGAGGAAAACACGCTGACATTCGCGTGATGGTACGGTTGCCGCGTCAAGCCGCGCGCACCGGATCCTGGACGAACGGAGGACGCGCGATGGCATGGGCTCGAATCTCGCGCCCACTGGCCGAGATGAAACCCCGATACGATGCGGTCGTGGTCGGCTCCGGCTACGGGGGCGCGATCGCCGCGTCGCGGCTGTCGCGCGCGGGTCGAAGCGTCTGCCTGCTGGAACGCGGACGCGAATTCCTTCCCGGGGAATTTCCTGCCACCCTCCTCGAAGGCACAGGTGAGATCCAGGCCAATACCGCGGCTGGTCACGTCGGATCGGCGCTCGGGCTCTTCGAGTTGCATGCCAACCCGGAGATGAATGCGATCGTCGGCTGCGGCCTCGGCGGGACCTCGCTGATCAACGCGAACGTCTCGCTCCCTCCGGATGAGAGGCTCTGGGATCCCGCGACCGGGCATTGGCCCGCGGCGCTGCTTGCCGATCGACAGACGCGGCTGGAGGACGGGTTCCGGCGCGCGCGCGCCATGCTGCGCCCCATGCCCTACCCGGCCGATGCGCCGCGGCTACCGAAGCTTGACGCGTTCGAGGAATCCGCCCGTGCGCTTGGGGCAAGCGACCGGTTCAGCCGCCCTCCCATCACCGTCGCCTTCGCCGATGGCCCGAATGCCGCGGGTGTCGCCCAGCGGGCCTGCATCGGCTGCGGCGATTGCGTGACGGGTTGCAACCATGGGGCGAAGACCACGACCCTCATGACCTACCTGCCGGATGCGGCAGGCCATGGTGCGGAGATCTTCACCTGTGCGGAGGTGCGCTCGATCGAGCGGCACCCGAGCGGCGCCTGGATTGTCCACTTCCGGGAGCGAGGCGTGGGCCGTGAGGTCTTCGACGCGCCGGAGGCCTTCGTCACCGCCGATGTCGTCGTGCTCGGCGCGGGCGCGATCGGGTCCAGCCAGCTCCTGCTGCGCTCGAAGGAGCGCGGCCTCCCGCTCTCGGACCGCGTGGGAGAGAGCTTCACGGGCAATGGCGACGTGCTCGCCTTCGCCTACGACACCGACCGCGTCATCAATGGCGTCGGCTTCGGCACGCATCCGGCCGGCGAAATTCCGCCCGTGGGTCCCTGCATCACCGGCCTGATCGACCGACGCGACACGCCTGACCTGCAGGACGGTTTCGTCATCGAGGAAGGCTCGATCCCCGGCGTGCTCGCACCGGTCATCCCGGAGATGCTGGCGGTCGCGGCGGCGCTGGTCGGCAAGCCCGCCGGCTTCGGCATCGAGAACTGGATGCGAGAGGCCGGACGGACCGAAGAAAGCCTGGTGCATGGCGCCTATGCCGGGGCGATGCACAACACGCAGACCTACCTGGTCATGGCGCACGACAACGACCGTGGGCGCGTGACGCTGCAGGACGATCGCCCGCGCATCGCCTGGCCCGACGCTGGGCGACAGGCGATCTTCGAGAGAATCGACAAGGCGCTGCAGGTCGCCTCGGCGCCGCTCGGTGGCATCGAGGTGCGCGACCCGATCTGGACCAAGCTGCTGAACGACGCGCTCGTCACCGTGCATCCGCTCGGCGGCTGCGCCATGGCCGAGCGCGCCGAGGATGGCGTGGTGGACCATGCCGGGCGGGTCTTCGCCGGTGCGGCGGGCGATACCGTGCATGACGGGCTGTGGGTCGTGGACGGATCGGTGATGCCGACCTCGCTCGGCGTGAATCCACTGCTGACCATCTCCGCCCTGGCGGAACGCAGCATGGCGATCCTGGCCGAGCAACGGGGCTGGGTGATCGACTACGACACGCCCGGGCGCCCGATCTCCGTGCCGACCCAGATCGGGCTCCGCTTCACCGAGAAGATGACGGGCTGGCTATCGACCGATCCCTCGATCACCGACTTCGACGCGGCCGAGGCCGCCGGCAAGGCTGCGGGCCGGGCACTGGCCTTCACGCTGACCGTCGCCGCCGAGAGCCTGGATCGGCTCCTGACGGACGCATCCCATCCGGCGGCCATCTTCGGCACCGTCACCTGCCCGGCGCTCTCGCCGGAGCCCCTGACGATCTCCGACGGTCGGTTCTCGCTCTTCGCGCTCGATCCGCAGCGTGCCGGCATGCGCGACATGACCTACAGCATGGTGTTGAGTGCGACCGATGGCCGCCGCTTCCATTTCCACGGCGTGAAGCTTGTCGGCGACGCAGCGGCGACGGCAGCGTGGCACCAGACGACCACCCTCTATGTCACCCTGCGGGAGGATGGAAGCGAGAGCGGGACGGTGATCGGGCGGGGCGTGCTGCACATCGCGCTCGCCGACTTCATGCGCCAGCTCGGCACGCTCACCGTGACCGGCGCACCGGACCTGAAGGCCCGTCTTGCGGCGACGGCGCGTTTCGTCGAGGCCTTCGCCGGCATCCTGGCGAGCACCTATTGCGGCAGCCTGGCCGGGCCGACCTATTTCGACCCGGATGCCACGCCGCGCCAGAAGCGACCCCTGCGGACGCCACCGCCCGAAGTGCAGGGGCTCGTGGCGGGAGACGGCACGCCGATAAGGCTGACCCGCTATCAGGGCGGGGCGCGTGGGCCGGTGCTGCTGATCCACGGGGCCGCGATGTCGAGCCAGATCTACCGAACCGACCTCGTGGGCACGAACCTCGTCGAATACCTTGTGGCCCATGGCTACGACTGCTGGCTGCTCGACCACCGGGGCAGCCCAGAGCTCGGCCGCTCCTCGGGGCCCGCCCGCACCACCCTCGACGCCATCGCGACCTTCGACATCCCGGCTGCGCTCTCGGCCCTGCGCGCGCGTGCCGGCGTCACCTCGGTCCAGGCGGTCGCGCACGGGGCGGGGGGCGCCGCCCTCAGCATGGCGCTGCTCGGCGACCGCGTCCCCGCGGGCGCGTCCGGCGTACGGGCGGCCGTGATCTCGCAGCTCGCCACCCATCTCAAGGTGCGCTTCCTGAGCCGCGTGAAGGCTGGCCTGCACATGCCGGAGATGCTCGAGGCGCTCGGCGTCCGCTCGCTCAGCGAGTACGCGGAGCGTCCCCGGCAATGGACCGACCGCATCGTCGATGACGCGCTCATGCTGTTCCCGCTGCACCATGCCGAAGGGTGCCGCAGCGCTGCCTGTCATCGCATGGCCGTCGTCCTGGGCGACCTCTTCGAGCACGCCAACCTCACGCCGCTGCAGCACGAGCGGATCAACGAGATCTTCGGCGCGACCGATGTCGGGCTCCTCGAGCACCTGGCACGGATCGTGCGGCAGGGACATGTCGTCGCCGCGGACGGTCGCGACATCTACCTGCCGCATCTGGAGCGCATGGCACTTCCTCTCCTCCTGCTGCACGGCGCCGCGAATCGCGCGGTGGAGGCGGAGTCCACGGAACTGGCGTGCGACGCGCTGGCCCGCCGAAACGGGAAGGCACTCTACGAGCGGGTCATCGTCCCCGGCCATGGCGACATCGATTGCCTGATCGGGCGGGAAGCGGCGAGCTCGGTCTTTCCCGCGATCCTGCGCCATCTCGACCGCAACAGCTGAAATCCGGCGTCGAAGGAAGGCAGGGCATGAGCGAAGGGTACCCAACGCATCGCCATGCGATGCTCTCGGTGTTCCAGTCGGCGATCGATGCGCTGATCAGGAGGCATCCGGAGGCGTCGCACGAGTTGCCCGCGCAGCGGCCGCCCGCCGCGACGGCCGCGCAGCACGGGCCCGATCGACCCGCGCGCGATCATTCGCTAGTCCGAGCCGTGGCCGCCTACTTCCAGCATGCCGGCACGCCGCCATCCGCCGAAGCGCCCCCGAAGAATGTCCATCCGAAGCTCTGGATCTTCGTGCACCTCGCCTACGACTACGTCCGCGCCAGGATCGCGGGAGACATGGACCGGGCGAACAAGATCCGGGACATGCTGACGACGTCCGAGATCGACCCGGGATGGCTTGAGACCATCACGTCGCATCTCGACTATTTCGGCGCGGACGGCACCCGGCGCGCCGTGCCCTATGTGCGGCCCGCAATGGTCGGCCGTCACGTGCTTCCGCTACCAGGCGACGACGCGACCGGCTGCCGTGTCCTGATCCTCGGCGATTGGGGGACCGGCACCGCCGCCGCGCGTGACCTGCTCGCGGCAGCCATGGCGTGCAAGCCGGATGTCATCCTACACTTGGGCGACATCTACTATTCCGGCACGCATGAGGAGTGCGAGCGCAACTTCCGTCTGGTTCTCGAGCCCTTTCGGCGGCTGCCCGATGGCGGGACCATCCCGGTCTACACGCTGGCGGGCAACCACGACATGTACAGCGGTGGCCAGGGCTACTACGAGCTGCTCGGCACGCTGAACCCGCCAGCCTGTGCGCAGAGGGCGAGCTTCTTCTGCCTGCGCGGCGGCCTGGGCTGGCAATTTGTCGCCCTCGACACCGGCCTGAACGACCACGTGCCCTTCGACGTCGACAGCGTGGTGACGGAGCTCGAGCCGGACGAGGAAGACTGGGCCGATGCGCGGATCCGCGAATTCTCGGGGCGTACGATCCTACTGTCGCACCACCAGCTCTTCTCACGACACGCGCAGATCGGACCGCCTGCGAGCGACGGCCGGCTCACACCCTACAATCCCCGACTGCTCGAGAGCTTCAAGCGGTTCAACGAATCGGGCCGCATCGCCGCCTGGTACTGGGGCCACGAGCATGCGCTCGGCCTGTACGAGCCCTATCTCGGCCTCGCGCGCGGTCGGTGCGTGGGCCACGGCGCGGTTCCCGTCGCCAAGGACGACTCCGATGCGCTGGCCGCCAGGATGCAGGATCCGCCGAAGCTGCGGGCGGAAAGCGGCCTCGATCGCCGCCGCGGGCTCGAGGTGCACGGCTTCACCGTCCTGACCCTGGGTGCGGGCACGGGTGTCGCGGACTACTTCGAGTTCGTCGACGGTAAGCCGGTGCAACTCTTCCACGAATCGTTGGTCGACTGAGACGGACCCGGACGAGGAAACAAGCATGCGAGCCTATGCGCTGCACACGCTCGAGGGCGTGCGCGACTGCGACATCACGACGCACCCATTCACGACGGCCGATGGGTTGGGCTTGAGCATGCTGCGTTTCCGCAAGTCGTCCAGCAAGGACGTCGTGCTGGTGATCCACGGGCTCACCACCTCCACCGACATGTTCATCATGCCGGAGCACCGGAACCTGGTGACATGCCTGCATGACGCCGGTTTCGGCGATGTCTGGTGCCTGGATTTCCGGATGAGCAACCGGCACCCGTACAACATGACGCGCCACCGCTACACGATGGACCACTGCGCGCTTTTCGATCACCCGGAGGCCGTGCGAACGCTGCGCAAGGCGGTGGGCGACGATGCGCGGCTGCACGTGATCGCCCACTGCCTCGGCGCCATGTCCTTCAGCATGGCGCTGTTCTCGGGCCAGATACCGGGAATCCGCAGCGCCATCATGAACAGCGTGTCCCTGACGCCGCGCGTGGCGGGCTGGTCCAGGTTCAAGCTGCGGGTGGCGCCCTTCATGGTCGAGAGCGTGATCAACCAGCCCTATGTCTCGCCCGATTGGGGCTCGGAGCCCGGGATCACTCCGGGAAAACTGGTCAGCAAGGTCGTCAACCTGTTCCACGAGGACTGCGGCGTCCCGTCGTGCCACATGCTCAGCTTCATGTGGGGTACGGGCTGGCCCGCGCTGTACCGGCACGAGAACCTGTTGGACGTGACGCATCGCCGTGGCGGGGATCTCTACGGCCCGACCTCCCCGAACTACCACCGACATGTCCGCAAGATGGTGCAGGTCGGGCATGCGGTGAAATACGATCCCGCGGATCCGCTGCTGCGCGCGCTGCCCAACGACTACCTGGCGGGCGCCGCCAGCTGCACGACCCCGGTGCTGTTCGTCACCGGTCGGCACAATCATATTTTCGAGGATTCGAACATCGCGTGTTTCCGCGAGCTCGACGCGCGCAGGGGCGGCCTCCACGCGCTCGAGATCTTCGAGGAGTACGGGCATCAGGATGTCTTCATGGGAAAGGCCGTCGACAAGGACGTCTTCCCCCGACTGATCGCCTTCCTGCACAGCCAAGCATGTTGAGGGGCGGGCGCGCGCCCGACCCCGCCTTCTGGCGAATTGTGCGAAGCAGGCCCGTTCTGGAAAAAAGAAGGCCGCCAACCCGTTAAGGTGGCGGCCGAAGGTAAAACAGGGAGGCTTCACGTCTGGGAGACGAAGGGGCCCCGGCATCACCGGGGTTACCCTGCTCCGGCGCTCGCGCCGGCATGAGAGAAGTGTAGGCCCGCACCGCAGCATGCCGCTGAGGGGAAATCCGCCACCCGCCATGCACAGATCGCATGGCATGTTTCGGATGTCTCCGAAATGCGCGCGGGTCAGGGGGTCTGCGCCGCCAGTTCCGCGACCATGAAGTCACGGAATACGGCTACGCGCTTGGAATGCCTCATTTCTTCCGGATAGACGAAGTAGGCGTCGAGGCGCGGCGGCTTCAGGTCCTCCAGCACCACAAGCAGCCCGTCCAGTTCCCGCCCCATGTAATCCGGCAGCGCCGCGATCCCGAGGCCGCTCTGCACCGCCCGCAGCATGCCGGTGGCGCTGTTCACCTCCACCGCGGCGCGGCGTGGGGCGCCGGGGCGACGGCCGGCATCGGCCAGCCAGTTCACCTGGTCGACCGGCGGCCGGTATTCGCCCCACACGATCAGCCGGTGCGCATCCAGGTCCTCGGCGCGCTGCGGCACGCCGAAGCGCTTGAGATAGGCGGGAGAGGCGCAGACCTTGTAGCCGAAGCTGGCCAGGTGACGTTGGATCAGGTCCGGCTGCCG
>JAIYAI010000128.1 GCA_027489135.1 Acetobacteraceae bacterium | reverse complement strand
TCGCCCTTCCTGCCGGACCGGGATTTGTCCGCGATCTACAAGCCCGTCTTCTGGGACGCGACCATCGGCATCCTCGCCTTCGAGGGGAAGGTCGACAGGCCCGCCCGCAAGACCCTCTTCCGCGCGCTCAGGAGCATGCATGCCCTCTGCGGCGGACGATCCCGCATCTCCCGCGACATGGAGCCGGCATGAGCGGGGCCGCCGGGCAACATGGAGCCGGCATGAGTGCGGCCGCCGGGGGACATGGAGCCGGCATGAGACCCCCTTCGTGCCGCATTCCGCTCCGCGCCCAGTCGTCGTAGAACAGACGTCAGCCCAAGGGAGAATGTCCATGGCCCGCAAAGTCACCGCCGAGATGGCCGCCTATTGCGCGACCCTCGATTTCGCCACCCTGCCTGCCGAGGTGCGGGAGCGCACGCGCTTCCTCGTGCTCGACCTGGTCGGCAACATGGTGCGCGGCCGCCACGACGCGGAGAGCACCCCTGCCCTGCTGGCCGCCGCCCGCGCGCTGGGCCTCGCCGCCGGCAGCGCCGCCGTCTTCGGCGACAGCGCGCGCTACACCCCGGCCGGGGCCGCCTTCCTGAACGGCGCGCTGGCCCATTCGCTCGACTTCGACGACACCCATGCCGCCGGCACGCTGCATCCCGGCGCGCCCGTCATCCCCGCCGCGCTGGCGGCGGCCGAGATGGTCGGCGCCGATGGCCGCACCGTGCTGTCCGCCATCGTCGCGGGCTACGAGGTGACCTGCCGCCTCGCCCTCGCCCTGCCCGGCGGCGACCACTACGACCGCGGCTACCACCCGACCGCCACCTGCGGCGCCTTCGGCGCGGCGGCGGCGGCGGCACGGGTCTTCGGCCTCGACCAGAAGGGGATGGAGGATGCCTTCGGCATCGCCCTCTCCCAGGCCGCGGGCAGCCTGCAGTTCCTGGCCAATGGCGCCTGGACGAAGCGCTTCCAGGTCGGCTGGTCGGCGATGAACGGCCTCGCCGCCGCGACCCTGGCGCGGGAGGGTTTCCGCGGCGCGGCCGAGGCCTTCGAGGGCAAGGCCGGCTTCCTTCGCGCCTATGCCCCGAACCCGGTGCCGGAGCGCGCGCTGCAGGGCCTCGGCGAGATGTACGAGCTGATGAACACGGCGGTGAAGCCCTACCCGTCCTGCCGCTACGGCCATGCCGGCGTCGATGCCGCGATCGCGCTGCGCGCCAAGCACGGGATCAAGCCGGAGGAGGTGGAGAGCATCACCATGGGCCTGCCCAACAAGGGCATGCTGCTGGTGGGCAGCCCGCTGGCCTACAAGCAGAACCCGCAGAACGTGGTGGATGGGCAGTTCAGCGGGCCCTTCGTGGTGTCCTGCGGCCTGGCGACGGGGCACATGGGCTGGGACAGCTACGGCCTGCTGAACGACAACACCGTCCGCTCCCTGCTGCCCAAGGTGGTCTGCGAGGAGGATCCGGAGGTCCAGGCCCTCTTCCCCACCTACATGGCCGGCAAGCTGACCGTGAAGGCGCGCGGTGAGACCTTCAGCGAACTCGTGACGATCGCCAAGGGCGAGCCCGAGAACTTCCTGACCGAGGCCGAGATCCGCGCGAAGTTCCATGGCCTGGCCGATGCGGTGCTGGGGGCGGAGCGGGCGACGCAGCTCGCCGATGCGGTGATCGGGCTCGACAAGGCGCCGGACGTGAACGCGCTGATGCGCCTCGGCGCGCCGATCATGGCGGCGCGGCTGGCGGGCGAGTGATCCGGCGGGCCGCCCTGGCCGCGAGCCTGGCGCTGCTGCTCCCTGGGGGTGTGGCGGCGCAGGGGATCGGCCGGGGCGGCCTGCCGGGCGTCACGGACGACACGCTGCGGCCGCTGCCGGCTTCGATGGTGGGGCGCTTCCGGCAGGTCTTCGATCTGCCGCGCCTGCCGGCCGACGTGGCGGAGCAGACCAGCGTGATCCGCTGCGTCGATGGCCGCGTCTGGGCCTGCAGCCGCGGCGCCAACCTGCCCTGCGACAAGGCCGATGCCCGACGCCAGATGCCGGATGCGGATGCCTGGTGCCGGCAGGGGAATTCCGGCGCGGTGCCGGCCTATGTGACGGGCCACGCCACGCTCTACGCCTGGGAATGCCGGGGCGGGCGGGCGGAGCCGGTGCGGCAGGTGGCGCGGGTCGATGCGCGGGGCTTCGTGGCCGAGTACTGGCGGGTGCTCGACTGATGCGCCGGGGTTCGCCCGGGCCGCGAATTGCCCTAGGGTTATTGTACGGACAGGTGGCCGAGCGGTTTAAGGCACCGGTCTTGAAAACCGGCGTGGGTTCACGCCCACCGTGGGTTCGAATCCCACCCTGTCCGCCAGCGCGCCCGGCATGACCGGCGCCGCCCCGGATCCAGCCTCCCGGAGGGAGGCCATGCTGCTCGCCCGCATCGCCGCGACGGACGAGGTGCTCGGCGCGATCGCCGCGCAGCCCGCCGATCTGCAGCGCGCCTTCGGCCTGATCGCCCGGCACGTGCAGATCCTGGCGGGCGCGACCACGGTATCGATCCTCGAATACGATGGCACGCTGCTGCACCGTACCGCCGATGTCGGCTACCGGCCCGAGGTGCTGGCCGCGCTGCAGGCCGCCTTCCCGCGGCCGCCAGGACCCGATTTCGTGCCGGGCCGTACCGTGCTCGCGGGGGAGGTGGTGCATGTCGCCGACCTCGCGAGCGAGCCCGGGGTCTTCGGCCCCGCCCGGCAGATGGGAGCACGCTCCTACCTCGGGATCCCGCTGCGGCATGACGGGCGGATCGTCGGCGTGCTCGGTCTCGGGCGCGCGGATGTCGGCGCCTTCGACGATGCGGCGGTGCAACTCGCCCTCTCCTTCGCGCAGCAGGCGGTGATCGCCATCGCCAACACGCGGCTGGTCACCGAGCAGCAGGAGGCGCTGGAACAGCAGCGGGCCTCCGCCGACATACTGAGCGTGATCAGCAGCTCGATCGCCGATACCCAGCCCGTCTTCGACAAGATCCTGCAGAGCTGCAAACACCTGTTCGGCGGCGACGAGCTGGACGTGCTGCTGGTGGGCGAGGACGGCCAGCTGCGCATCGCCGCCTATCTCGGCACTTCGCGCGACATCGTCGAGGCCACCTTCCCCGCACCCGTGGAGCGCACGCCGGCCGGCCGCGCCATCCGCGAGCGGCGCGTGATGCACTGGCCCGACCTCGTGCAGGGCGAGGACGTGCCCGGCATCCTGCGCAAGATGGCCAGGCTGATCGGCTACAAGTCCATGGTCTTCGCGCCGATGATCAGCGAGGGTCGCCCGGTCGGCGCCATCGGCGTCGCCCGCTCAACCGGCCCGTTCCGGCCGAAGGAGCTCGAACTGGTCAAGACCTTCGCCGACCAGGCGGTGATCGCCATCGAGAACACCCGCCTGTTCCAAGAGGTGCAGGCGCGCACACGGGATCTCGAGGACTCGCTCGGCCAGCAGACGGCGACCGCCGAGGTGCTGAAGGTCATCAGCCGCTCGGCATTCGATCTCCCCGCGGTCCTGCGGGCGCTGCTGGAGACCGCAGCGAAGCTCTCCGACGCGCAGATCTGCCTGCTGTTCCAGGTCGAGGGCGGCCGGCTCGTGCCGGTATCCTCCTACGGTGGCAATGCCGACTTCGTCGATTTCCACAGCCGGACGCCCCTGCCGATCGATCGCACCTCCATCGCAGGGCGCACCGTGCTCGATCGATGCACGATCCACGTGCCCGACATCGAGGCGGACGCGGAATACAAGCTGAGGCAGTCGTTCCTGCTGGGCGGCTGGCGGTCGATCATCGGGGTGCCGCTGATGCGCGACGGCATCGTCATCGGCACGCTGGCCCTGGCACGGGCGACCAAGGGACCCTACACCGCGCGGCAGATCGAGCTGACCGAATCCTTCGCCGACCAGGCCGTCATCGCCATCGAGAATTCGCGCCTGTTCGAGGAGGTGAATGCCAAGACGCGGGAGCTGGAGCAGTCGCTCGACGACCTCCGCCGTACCCAGGACCGGCTGGTGCAGACCGAGAAGCTCGCCTCGCTCGGCCAGCTCACGGCCGGAATCGCGCATGAGATCAAGAACCCGCTGAATTTCGTCAACAACTTCGCCGACCTTTCCGGCGAGCTGCTCGATGAGCTGCGCGAGGCGTTGGCGCCGGAACGCGCCCCGCTCTACCCCGCCCTGCGCGCCGAGCTCGACGACCTGACGGAGACGCTGAAGGGCAATCTCGAGAAGATCGTCCAGCATGGCCGCCGCGCCGACAGCATCGTCCGGAACATGCTGATGCATTCGCGCTCCGGCGCAGCGGAGGCACGCCAGGTGATGCTGAACGAGCTGGTGACAGAGGCGCTGAACCTCGCCTATCACGGCGCCCGCGCCGCGCGGGCCGATTTCAACATCACGCTGGAACAGGAGCTCGACCCCGATGCCGGCGCCGTCGAGCTCTTCCCGCAGGAGATTACCCGCGTGCTGCTCAACCTCTGCGGCAACGGCTTCCATGCGGCGCACAGTCGCGCTGCGGCGGCAGGCACGGGCTACGCGCCGACTCTGCGGCTGACCACGCGAGACCTCGGCGACCGGGTGGAGATCCGGGTGCGCGACAACGGCACC
>JAIYAI010000801.1 GCA_027489135.1 Acetobacteraceae bacterium | reverse complement strand
TCACCAGGTCATGCGCCTCGTAGTAGCGCTCCCGCAGTTGCGACGGGTTCTGGCCGTAGGCGAAGCAGGTATCCATCGGCGTGCCGACCGGAAAGCCGGCGATCAGCCTACCCCCGGAGATCACGTCCAGCATGGCGAATTCCTCGGCCACGCGGGTCGGCGGATTGTAGAGCGCGAGGGAGTTGCCCATCACGCAGATCGGCACCCGCGTCGTCCGGCGCGACAGCGCCGAGGCGATCAGGTTCGGACTCGGCATCAGCCCGTAGCCGTTGGAATGATGCTCGTTCACGCAGATCGCGTCGTAGCCGCAGTCCGCAGCGTATTCGAGCTCATCCATGAAGTCGTTGTACATCAGGTGCGCCCGCTTCGGATCGAAGAGGGAGCTGTGGATGTCGACCCAGACGGAGGGGTGCTTCTCCCGGAAATCCTCCGGCAGTTCCGTGTAGGGCATCAGGTGGAACCACATGAGCTTCACGGCGGCGTTCCTCCGTCTCTGTCCGGGCCGTCTTCGCACGCGGCCCTGATCCGGCGCGAAGCCTAGCGCGGGCGCGCCGCGCCGGTCCAGGCGAGGGACACGACATTGTTCCCGACCCGACGATGCAGCCGGAGCGGGATCCCGACGTTCTGCTGCGGCGCACCACCGCCGCCGGGAAAGGCCCCCGCATGCCCGATGACGCCCCGATGCCTGCCGCCACGCAGGCCACGATCCCGATCACCCTCGCCGTGAACGGCACATCCCGCCACCTGCACGTCGCACCCTGGACCACGCTGCTCGATCTGCTGCGGGAGACGCTCGACCTCACCGGCACGAAGAAGGGCTGCGACCACGGCCAGTGCGGCGCCTGCACCATCCACATCGATGGCGAGCGCCGGAATTCCTGCCTGGCGCTGGCCGTGGCGCATGACGGCGCCGCGATCACCACCATCGAGGGCATCGCAGCGCCCGATGGCTCACTGCATCCGCTCCAGCAGGCGTTCGTAACCTACGACGCCTTCCAGTGCGGCTACTGCACGCCGGGGCAGATCATGTCGGCCCTCGCGCTGCTGCGCGAGGGCCGCGCCGGCAGTGCGGAGGAGATCCGCGAATACATGAGCGGGAACCTCTGCCGATGCGGCGCCTATCCCAACATCGTCGCCGCGATCGAGTCTGTGCGATGACCCCCTTCGCCTACCACCGCGCGGCGTCGCTGGGCGATGCCCTGCGCGCGTCCGGCACGGCGAGCATCCTCGCCGGCGGCACCAACCTCGTCGACCTGATGAAGTATCGGGTGGCGACCCCAGAACGGATCCTCGACATCAACCACATCCCGGGGCTCAGGGAGATCGCACCGACGCCCGATGGTGGCCTCCGCATCGGCGCCCTCGCCAGCAACGCCGCCGTCGCCGCGCATCCCGAGGTTCTGGCGCGCTACCCGCTGCTGGCCTCCGCGCTGCTGGCCGGCGCCACGCCGCAGTTGCGCAATGCCGCGACGACCGGCGGCAATCTGCTGCAACGCACGCGCTGCTACTACTTCTACGACGCGGCGCTGCCCTGCAACAAGCGCGCGCCCGGCAGCGGCTGCCCCGCCATCGGCGGCGTCACACGCATCCATGCCATTCTCGGCGCCAGCGAGCACTGCATCGCCACGCATCCCTCCGACATGTGTGTCGCCCTCGCCGCGCTGGACGCCGTCGTGCAGGTCGCGGGGATGCAGGGCGACCGTGTCATCCCCTTCGCGGCGTTCCACCGCCTGCCAGGCGAGGATCCGTCGCGCGACACCACCCTCGTCCCTGGCGAGATCATCACCGCGGTCGATCTGCCGCCACAGGGCTTCGCCGCGCACCACAGCTACCTCAAGCTGCGCGATCGCCTGTCCTACGCCTTCGCCCTCGTCTCCGTCGCCGCGGCGCTGGAGATCGCAGAGGGACGCATCACCGCGGCGCGCATCGCCCTTGGCGGCGTCGCCCACAAGCCGTGGCGGATGGAGGAGGCCGAGGCTGCGCTGCAGGGCCAGGCGCCGGACCGCGCCGCCTTCGACCAGGCGGCTGCGATCCTGCTGCGCGACGCTGAGGGCCAGGGCGCGAACGACTTCAAGATCGACCTCGCCCGCCGCGCCATCCCGCGCGCCCTCGCTCAGGCCGCGGCCGGCACGCCGCAATCCCAGACCGACAAGCGCATCCGATAGGACCCGCCCCCATGCCCCTCGACATGCATGTCGGTGCGCCGCGCGACCGCGTCGACGGCCCCGCCAAGGTCACCGGCGCCGCCCGCTATGCCGCCGAATACCCCGCCGCCGACCTGCTCCAGGGCTGGGTGGTCAATGCCGCCATCGCCCGCGGCCGGATCGCCGCGCTCGACACCGCGGCGGCGGAGGCGGCGCCCGGCGTCGTCGCCGTCTTCACCCACGCCAACCGCCCCCGCACCGCCTGGTTCGACCGCAGCCACCAGGACGGGGTTGCGCCGCCGGGCGCGCCATTCCGGCCGCTCTACGACGACGCGGTGCTGTTCAGCGGCCAGCCCATCGCCCTCGTCGTCGCCGAGACGCTGGAACAGGCGCGCCACGCCGCCGGCCTGATCGGCACGGAATACCATGCGCGCGCGCACGAGACCGACCTGCACCGCGCCCGCGACGGCGCCTATGTCCCGCCGAATAAGCGCAGCGGCATCGCCCCTCCACCGAAGCCGCGCGGCGACGCCGCCGCCGCCCTCGCCGCCGCGGTGTTGCGGGTGGAGGCCGAGTATTCGATCGCCACCGAGCACCACAACCCGATGGAACCCTTCGCCACCACCGCCATCCCGCAGCCCGATGGCGGGCTGCTGGTGCACGACAAGACGCAGGGGTCGCAGAACACGCAGGGCTATCTCTGCTCCGTCTTCGGCCTGTCGCAAGGCAAGGTCCGCGTCGTCGCGCCCTATGTCGGCGGCGCCTTCGGCTCTGGCCTCCGGCCGCAATACCAACTCTTCCTCGCGGTGATGGCGGCGCTGCAGCTCGGCCGCCCCGTGCGCGTCGCGCTGACGCGCGACCAGATGTTCACGCTGCACCACCGGCCCGAGACCATCAACCGCATCGCCCTCGGCGCCACCGCGGGCGGCCGCCTCACCGCCATCCGGCACGAGGCCATCGGCGCCACCTCCCGCTTCGAGGACCACCAGGAGGTGGTGGTGAACTGGTCCGGCCTGCTCTACCGATGCGACAACGTCACCCTCACCCACCGGCTCGTGCAACTCGACCAGCACACGCCCGGGGACATGCGCGCGCCCGGTGCGCCGCTTGGCGTCTTCGCCCTGGAATCCGCGATGGACGAGTTGGCCGAACAGGCCGGCATCGACCCCGTGGCGCTGCGCCTGCTGAACGACGCGGACCGCGACGACAACGAGCGCAAGGAGTTCACCAGCAAGGAGCTGCGCGCGGCTCTGCAGATCGGCGCGGAGCGCTTCGGCTGGTCGCGCCGCAAGCCGGCAACGCGGGCGACGAAGGAGGGACGGGAATTCGTCGGCCACGGCATGGCCTCGGGCGTATGGGAGGCGCAGATGACCAGGTCTTCCGCGCGCGTGACGCTGCATGCCGATGGCAGCGCCGAGGTCGCCACCGCCACCGCCGATATCGGCACCGGCACCTACACCATCCTCGC
>JAIYAI010000421.1 GCA_027489135.1 Acetobacteraceae bacterium | reverse complement strand
GTGATCAACGAGTTCGGCGAGCTCGGCGTGGACAACGACCTCGTCGTCGACACCGACGAGGAAGTCTTCGAGATGAACAACGGCTGCATCTGCTGCACCGTGCGCGGCGACCTGATCCGCATCATCGGCGGGCTGATGAAGCGCCGCGACAAGTTCGACGGCATCATCGTGGAGACCACGGGCCTCGCGGACCCCGCCCCGGTCGCCCAGACCTTCTTCGCCGACGAGGACGTGAAGGCGCGCACCAGGCTCGACGCCATCGTCACCGTGGTGGACGCCAAGCACCTGCCCGCGCGCCTGGACGATTCGAAGGAGGCGGGCGAGCAGATCGCCTTCGCCGACATCATCGTCCTGAACAAGATGGACCTGGTGAGCGAGGCCGAGGCGGTGGAGGTCGAGCGGCGCATCCGCCAGATCAACCCCTATGCCGAGATCCGCCGCAGCACGAAGTCCAACGTGCCGATCGACAGCGTCATCGGCCGCGACGCCTTCAACCTGGAGCGCATCCTGGAGCGGGAGCCCGACTTCCTCTCCGGCGAGGACGACCACGAGCATGATTCGGAGGTGAACTCGGTCAGCTTCGAGGTCTCCCGCCCGATCGACCCGGAGCGCTTCAACGCCTGGATCAGCAACCTGCTGCAGGTCAAGGGCCAGGACCTGCTGCGCACCAAGGGCATCCTCTACTACGCCGGGGAGACGCGGCGCTTCGCCTTCCAGGCCGTGCACATGATCGCCGACGGCGACTACATCGGCGACATCAAGGCCGAGGATCCGCGGAAGTCGAAGATCGTCTTCATCGGCCGCGACCTGAACCGCCCGCAGCTGCGGCGGGGGTTCGAGGCCTGCCTGGCCGACGACCCCGGCGCGGTGGAGGCCGAGGTCGCGCGGTGGAGCCCGGACAGGGCGGGGTGAGGGGCGGCGTTCAGTTTGCCCATTCGCGCCGGGCGAGGCCGAGCAGACTGTCGGGATCGTAGGAGCCGGACGCAGTGCCGCCCTGGATGTAGCCCCCCTGCCCGTTGGCAGTGCTGAGGAACGGGCTGTAGAAGGTTGCCGTCCCGGGATTTCCGGACGCGCCACCTGGTGGCACCTTCATCACCGTCGGGCAGGTCAGCAGCAAGGCAAAGCTGAGATCGGCGAGCTTGCGGCCCATATAGGAATCACTCGGGTAGTGCAGGCCCAGCACTTCGCGGTTGCGGGCGATGCGACGCGCCATCAGGCGTAGCGGGCCCTGCTCGGCCAACGCGCTGTCGGGCGGAGTCTTGACGTTCAGTCCCGTGCCCGACAGCGCCTGCTCCAGGCACAAGGCAATCAGTCGCGCCTGCGTGGCGTGGCCGCTTGGAAAAGCGGCATGGCCGGGCGGATCGATCGGCGGCATCAGGAGCGGGTTCTGCAGCGACGGCCGCGCGCGATTGAAGTGGTGTTTGTAGAACATCGCCTGGAACGACGCGACACGCAGCGCCGCGACGACCAGATAGCTGGTCGCGGGGTGCGATCGCGGGTTGAAACTGAGCACGCCCTCGAAGTACTGCTGGATGGACGTGTTCTGCGCCATCGCCTCGGCGCGGACACCGGCGCGATAAGGAACCAGCGCGGCAAGCTCCAGCTGTTCGAACGCCAACGCATGCTGGATGCTTTGGGCATATTCGACGGCGCTGCCGGTATTCGGCGTCGGCAGGGGGAGCTGGATGCCGTTGCCGATGGCTTTCAGCGTCGGGACGGCCGCAGCGGCTTCGGCATTGACCGCCGCCACGGCCGTCGCCTGCCACGCGTCGCCGGTCGGATTCTGCGCGTCAACGCCGGCTTCAAGAAGAGTGTTCCAGCCGACATTCCGCTTCTTCGCGCCGAATGCGGGATCGGGCGGGCTGTTGATCGTCAGGTCTATCTTAGGGCGAGCGACGAGGTCGGCGACGACGACCTGGGCGTAGCGATCCGGATCCCAGGCACCGAAGGGGAAGGGCCGTGCGGCGTCCATGAACTCGGTCGCGGCGTTGCTGCCCCAGGCCGGTGCGCCTTCCGGCGGCCACTGGTTGCCGACCCAGTACATGTGGGCATCGGCCCAACTCGTCGGCACGCCGACGATATCCGGCGCTATCGCGGGCGAGACGCCGATCGGCCGACCGGCAGACGCTGCGGCGACGACGACCTTGCCGGCCGATTCCGCCGATTCGGCGGACTCCGCCGATTCCGCCGGGGCGATACGGTTCCTCACGGCGCGATCCTCCCTGTTGCACGGAATTCATTCTGGACCTGTGGCGTCGCTCTTGTCATCGCGGAAATCCGCAGTCGCGGAGCGCGCGCAGGAAGCGATCCCGGATCATGGGATCGACGAAGGGCTGTAGGCCCGTCGCATAGGCGTCCAGGCGGAAGCCGGGCTCCAGCGCCAGCAACTCCTGCCCGATCCAGACGGCCTCCGCCTTGTCCCCTCGTTCGGCCAGCGCCGCGGCAAGGACGCGGAGGTTGGCGGTGTAGCCGGGGCTCTCGGCATGGGCCCGGCGCAGCCAGTGAATCGCGGCATCGAGATCACCCGCCGCAAAATGCGCAAGGCCAAGCCGATTGAGATAGAGGTAGCCGGCCTGGTCGAGTGGCGAGAGCCGCAGCGCCTGCTCGGCCCGCGCCACGGCCTCCGTGGCGCGGCCGAGGTAGGCGAGCGTCCCACTTGACCACATCCAGGCGAACGCATGGTTTGGACAGGCCACCAGCGCGCGATCGAAGAACACCATCGCCGCCTCGTGCTGGCGCTTCAGGAAGGACAGCATGTGGCCGTGCGCGGCAAGCGCCAGCGCATGCCCGGGATCGAGTGCGATCGCCCGCGTCGAGAGCTCAAACGCCTGTTCCGTCGCCGCCGCCGGATCCTCGGCCCAGCCCTGGCCGATCCAGAGCACATGCCACCACGCCGCATAGGCGATGGGCAAGGCGAAGCCAGGATCCTCCGCCATGGCCTCATCCAGGAAGTGGCGCGCCTGACGGGAGGTCTCCTTCTCCAGCTTGTAGATCAGATGCATGGCACGGAGGGTGCAATCATAGGCGGTCAGGCTTTCTGGCCGCTTGCGCAGGGTCATGCGCAATTCCGTTGCGCGGATATTGGGGGCGATTCCCGCCACGATGCGCTGCACGATGCGGTCCTGGAGGTCGAAGACGTCGCTGTCCGTGCCGTCCAGCCGATCGGCCCACAGCGCCTGCCCGGTCTCCACATTGACCAGCTGGGTGGAGATCCGCACCGCCTGGCCGCTGCGCCGCAGGCTGCCGCTGAGCACGTAGCCGACGCCAAGACTGCGCCCGGCAGCCTGCGGAGCAGCGGGCAGCGCATCGGGTGCGGTGGTGGACCCGCGGGCGATGACGGCAACCTCGCGCAGCCCGGACAACGAGAGGATGACATCCTCGACGATTCCCGCGGCGAGGTATTCATCCTCCGGCTTCCCACCGGCATTGCGCAGTGGCAGGACGGCGATGGACGGCAGCGCGCCGAGCCTCCGGGGCTGCGGCGCCGCGGTATGCGTGCCGAGTGCGTAGGCCCTGAATGGGCGATCGTCATTCTTAAATCGCAGCAAGCCGAGATCGAAGAGCTGGTCGCCGAAACTGCCGCGCAAAGACTGCTGCACCGCTTCGGAAACGACGATTCCGCCCGGGGCGGCATGCTCCTGCAGTCGGGCGGTGAGGTTCACCGCGTCGCCGAACAGTCCATCCTCGGAAGTCAGCACCTCGCCGAGGTGGATGGCGATCCGCAGCGCCAGCGGGGGGAAGCCTTCGCCCCCGCTGGCCGCGGCAGCGGCGTGCACTGCTTTCGCCCAGTCGACCGCCCGCAGGACGCTTGCAAATTCCAGCACGACGCCGTCGCCCCGGAGGTCGCCGATGCGCCCGCGATGCCGCTCCGCCTCGGGCTTCAGCGTACCCGTGTACAGCGCCGACCAGCGAAGGAAGGTCCCGGCCTCGTCCGCCGCCATCAGGCGCGAATAGCCGACGATATCGGCGAAAACGATCGCCGCGAGGTGACGAATGTCCCCAGCGCTTTGCCCCGCCAACGCCGCCATCGATGTGCCGTCGCCTCCAACAAGCTCGTTTCAGCGTCGGCGCATCCTAGGCTAAGTTCGCGCAAGCCGTGAACCGCCCTGGTGCCGGGACGCGGCATGACATCGACAGGAGCAGCCCGTGGTCGATCAGGTCAAGCTCTTCCTCGCGATCCCCAAAACGGAGGATGCGCTCGCATCGGCGCTCTTTTCAGGCGATCCCGCCAAGGGCATCGCTGACTTCGAGGCGACGTTGGTGCGGTATCTCGAATCAATCATGGGACAGCCGCTGGGCATCTACCCGCTGCTCCAGTCGGTGCCCATGCTTGGGACATTCTTCGACGATGAGCGCGTCGTCGAAAACGAGCCTCAGGAAATCGTGTTCGGCCTCAACGCGGTGCCACGCGATCTGGCGGAGGGCCTGGTCACGGTGCTCGCCGAACTCGCGCCGGCCATCCACGTGGGGGCCGATCCCGGCCTCTCGCCCGCCGACATCTGGTGTCCCGGAACCGCCGAGTCGCCGCTGTTCGGCGACCTGGAACACGCATTTGCGCTGATCGGCGCAGGTGCCCTTCCCGGTGCTGGGGCCGATGGCGAGGACGTGAGGGTCGTCATCGTCGATCAAGGGCTCAATAAGGACTACTTCAAGAACGATGAGCTCGTCGGAAAACACGGCCCCCGCGGTTGGGTGGTCAAGCCGAACATCGTGCCGGGCACCGCGCCACCGCAGCCCGACAGGGTTCCGGGAGAGGCGGCTTATGGCCACGGGACCAGGATGGCGAAGCTGATCCTCAAGCTGGCGCCAAAGGCGAAGCTCTACGACCTGCCGCTGTTGCCCGACCGTATCCGCGACCTGCCGACCTTCCTCTCCACGGCGATGACCGCCCTGAAGGGTCCACTCGATGCCATCCACGGCTCCGCGACGGAGGAAGCCACGCCAGGCCCGTGGGTGCTCTGCAATGCGTGGGGCGTATACAGCCTTGCGCTCGACATGCCGATCGGGCCAAGCACGCCACAGCCGGTGCGCCGGGCGAATTACGGGCAAAACCCGAACCACCCCCTGAACCGGCGCATCGCGGCGCTCAGCCGCAGCGGGCGCAAGGCCACCCCTGGCGCCGACGCCATTTTTGCCGCCGGGAATTGCGGGCAGTTCTGTCCCGATGGCCGGTGCGGCCCCGCGCAGGTCGGACCGGGCCGAAGCATCTACGGCGCCGCAGCGCTCCGGCAGGTCACCACCACAGGCGCGGTGCGGTGCGATCGCACGTGGCTCGGCTATGCCTCGGAGGGTCCGTCGCCGGATGCCTTCGCCTCGCGCAAGCCGGATCTCTGCGCGCCGAGCCAGCTTGTTGACCCGGACGATGCGGCAACCAGCTATACTGGCACATCGACGGCCTGTGCCCTGACGGCGGGCGCGGTTGCGGCTCTTCGCGGCAAGAACTTCCCTTGGGACAGCGGCAGCCCGCCCGACACGCGGGGCATGATTGCCATGCTGCGCGCCGCAGCCCTGCGTCGTGCAGGCGAGGCCAAGGGGGATCCGCGCCGCGGCAGTGGCACGCTGGACCTGCAACGCTTCGTGGAAATGTTCCGGGCGTAATGCTGCGGCGGTGCTGCCGGTGCAGGCAGGCCACCGACAGGCCACAGAGCTCCAGGGGTCGTGGCACACAAGGGCGCGGCATCGCCGGCACTCCTCGGAGCGGAACCATCATGCCAGCCGCAACCGGCACCTTGCCCAGGGCGTGCGGGCCGTGCTTGGTCCCCGCCCACAACAGCTCGGTCGGGCCCCCGATCGAAGCACGGAACCTGCCAGCATGAACGACACCGACGCCGCCGATTTCCTGCTCGACACACGCGGCACGGCGCGCGAGCTCGGCGCCTGGGTGGTCGGCGCCGCCTTCGCGCGGGACGGGAAGACGCTGGGCTTTGCGTTGGGAGACGGCACGCTGCGCATCGCGCCTCCGGCCGAGCCGGAGGCCGACTGGACCAGCATCGAGGCGCATCCCGGCGGCGCCTGCCTGGCCCTGACCGCGGATTGCGGGCCGACCGGCTACCTCACCGGCGGCGACGACGGGCGCCTGGTGGCGACCGGTGCCGACGGCACGGTGACGGAGATCGCCAGGCTCGGCGCGATGAAATGGGTCGAGCATGTCGCCGCGCATGAGGGCGGCTTGCGCGCTGCCAGCGTCGGCAAGCAGCTGCACCTGTTCGACGGCAAGGGACGCGCGCTCAAGACCGTGGTGACGCCCACCGCCGTCGGCGGCATCGCCTTCGACGCCCGCGGCAAGCGCGTCGCCGCCAGCCACTACAACGGCGCCTCGCTCTGGTTCGTCGCGGCGAAGGAGGACAAGCCCCGCGTGCTCGAATGGAAGGGCAGCCACGGTGCCATCGCCATCAGCCCGGACGGGACGCATGTGGTGACCGCCATGCAGGAGAATGCCCTGCATGGCTGGCGGCTGGAGGACAACCAGCACATGCGCATGTCCGGCTACCCGTCGAAGACCAAGTCGCTCTCCTTCACCGCGCGCGGGCGCTGGCTGGCGACCAGCGGCGCCGACAGCGTGGTGATCTGGCCCTTCTTCGGCGGCGGGCCGATGGGCAAGGCGCCGACGGAACTCGCCGGCGGCGACGGCATCCTCTGCAGCGCGGTGGCGTGCCATCCGCAACACGAGGTGGTGGCCGCGGGCTTCGCCGACGGGCTGGTGGTGCTGAGCGAGATCGCCTCGGGCAAGGTGGTGCCGGTGGCGGCGCCGGGGCGCGGCGCGGTCTCGGCGCTGGCCTGGAACGCCTCGGGCTCGCACCTTGCCTTCGGCACCGAAACCGGCTTCGCCGGCATCGTCGACCTCTCGAAGCGCTGAGCCATGATCGACACCCTGCTGCCGCCCTTCGCCCCGATCCCCCGCCTCGGCCTCGGCACATGGCCGATGAAGGGCGTGGAGTGCGAAGCGGCGGTGATCAGCGCCCTGGCCATGGGCTACCGCCACATCGATACGGCCGAGATGTACGGCAACGAGGACGCGGTGGGTGCGGCGCTGCGCCAGACCGAGGTGCCCCGCGGCGAGATCTTCCTCACCACCAAGGCCTGGTGGGACAAGCCGCGCGGCGATGCGATCCGCCGTGCCTGCGAGGCCTCCCTCAAGCGCCTCGGCCAGCCCTATGTCGATCTCTACCTGATCCACTGGCCCTCCCCCGATCTCGACCTGCCCGATGCGCTGCGCGCGCTGGCACGGATCCGGCAGGACGGCCTGGCGCGGCATGTCGGCGTCGCCAATTTCCCGGCCGGGATGATGCGCCGCGCGATCGAGGCCGATCTCGCGCCGCTCGCCTGCGTGCAGGTCGAGCATCACGCCTATCTCTCGCAGCAGCGCCTGCGCGACCTGGTGACGCCACGCGGCATCGCGCTGACCAGCTACACCCCGGTCGCGAAGGGGGAGGTCGCGCGCGATCCCGTCATCATGGGCATCGCGGCGAAGCACAAGGCGACGCCCACCCAGGTGGCGCTGGCCTGGCTGCTGGCGATGCCCGGCGTGGTCGCGATCCCGAAGAGCGCGGCGTCGCTGCGGCAGCAGGAGAATTTCGGCGCGCTCCGCGTCACGCTCGACGCCGCGGACATCGCCGCGATCGATGCACTGCCGAAGACCCGGCGCATGGTGAACCCGGGCTTCGCCCCGGACTGGAACGCCTGATTTTGACCATCGGGGCCGTTGCCCGGCCCCGGGTGGCATGGCCATATGCGCCGCGACGCAGCGAACGGACCCGGAGCATGGCGGCCTTCGACGAGGATGGCGAGATCGACCTCGGCATCAGCCTGGTGGCGGTGGCGACGGTCGTCGACCTCGCCCGCGCCATCCAGGGCAGCGAGGAGGCGGGCCGGGAGGAGTTCGAGGCGGAGGAAGGCGGCGAAGGGCTGTCGGAGGAGGAATCCGACGACGTGTCCGAGGAGGCGCTCGACGAATTCCTCGGCGAGTTGAACGAGGACGAGCAGGCGGCGTTGATCGCCCTCGCCTGGATCGGCCGCGGCGACTACGGCGCGGAGGAATGGGACGAGGCCCGGACCCTGGCCGCCGAGCGCAATGCCGGGCGCGACGCCGCCGCCTACCTCGGCAGCATGGAGATGCTGGGCGATCTGCTGGCGGAGGGGCTGGCCGCCTTCGGGCTTTCGATCGAGGAGATCGAGCGGTAGCGCCGCTACGGGGCGAGCCGCGCGACCATCAGCTCATGCTTGTTGTGCGCGCCGTGGAACAGCACGGCGCCCGGGATCGCCGCGAACGCCGCCGCGACGTCGTGATCCGTCGCACCCTGGAACTTGATGGTGCAGACCAGGTTGCGCGCCGCGCCAGCCGCGATCCAGCGGTGGACCAGCGCCAGCAGCCGCGCCGGGTAGCAGATGACATCGCTGAACAGCCAGTCCACCGGCTCCGGCGCCAGGCCGAAGGCGCTCTCGCCGCGCCAGGTGACGCCCGGCATCGCCGCCACCGCGGGGTCGAGCGGCGCCTTGTCCACCGCCGTCACCTGGGCACCCAGCTTTGCCAGCGCCCAGGTCCAGCCGCCCGGCGCGGCGCCGAGATCGAGGCAGGTCTCCCCTGGCGCGGGCCAGCGGCCGAGGCGGGTCAGCGCCTCCCACAGCTTCAGGTAGGCGCGGGACGGCGGGCCTTCCCTGTCTTCCAGGAATGCGACGGCGCCGTTGACGAAGGGGCTGGTCTTGGTCGGGCTCGCCAGCAGCCGGTCCGGCGCCAGCAACGTCCAGGCGCCGAGATGCGCGGTCGGTGCGGCCTCCGGGAAGGCGAGCGGCCGCGCCTTCACCGGCGGCAGCCGCTCCGTGATCAGGGCGCAGCGGCGGTGATGCGCGGCGTCGTAGAGCGCCCAGTTCCGCTGGATCCCGCGCAGCGCATCCGCCGCCGCCTTCACCGAGGGCGCCGGCATCTCCCGGGGGTCGGTCCAGACTTCCAGCGCCCAGGCGGAGGGCGCCGGCGGATCGGGCGAGAGGGCGAGCAGCCCGTGCCACGCCGCAATGGTGCGGCCGGCGCGACGGAGCTCCTCCTCGACCTCCGCCGCGAAGCCCTCATGCGCCAGGTAGGCGGCGCGGATCGTCACGCGCGGCGCGGCCAGAGGGCGGAGAGCGCCATCAACAGCCAGCCCAGCATCAGCAGCATGCCCCCCGCCGGCGCGGTCGGGCCGATATGCCAGCCGCGCAACGCGACGGCGTAGACCGAGAGGCAGAAGAGCAGCATCCCCAGCACGAAGGCCGCCCCGGCCAGATGCGGCAGGATGCCGCCCCGCCGCTCCGCCCAGAGCGCCACGGCCAGCAGCGCCAGGGCGTGCCAGCCCTGCATGGTGATGGCGCGGTCCACCATGTCGAGGCGCATCGGGTCCAGCACGCGCGGCCCAGCATGCGCGGCCAGGGCGGAGGCGAGCACGGCGCCGAAGCCGGGGAGTGCGCCGAGGGTGAGCCAGAGGCGATGCATGCCCCGGGGATAGCGAAGCGGCGCGGCGGGGGGAAGCCGCCGCGGCCCTGGCTCACTCCAGCACGACGTCCGGCACGATCACCACATCGGCCATCGACACCGCATTGGCGCCGATGCCCGTCACCCCCACCAGCAGCACGCTGTCCGTGCCGATGCTCACCCGGGTGTCGCTGCCGACGACCGCGAACAGCACCTCCGGCGGCGTCGCGTAGCCCTGCAGCACCAGCAGGTCCTGGCCGCCGCCGGCGGGGTTGGCGTCGAAGCCCAGGATCACGTCCTGGCCGAAGCCGGGTCCGAAGACGAAGCGGTCGAAGCCGGCGCCCCCCGCCACCGTGTCGTTGCCGGCGCCGCCGGTGATCTCGTCGTCGCCGGCGCCGCCCGCGATGCTGTCCCCGCCGCCGGCGCCCGTCAGCGAATCGTTGCCGAAGCCGCCGCGCAGCGCCGCCACGCCGGTCACGCTGGCGAAGCGCGAGAGGTCGAGCAGGTCGTCCGCCACCGTGCCGACCACGGTGGCGCCCGATCCGTCGAAGGCCTCCACCCCGTCCCATTCCATGCGGGAGAAGATCACCGTTGCCGCGCCCGGCGTGACGCGCACCGTGTCGAAGCCGTCGCCGCCCAGCATGATGTCGTCCCGCGCGCCGAGGCCGCGGACGAGGATGACATCGTCGCCGTCGCCGCCCTCCACGCTGTCGAAGTCGCGGCCGGCATCGATGCTGTCGTTGCCGTCGCCGCCCTTGAGGATGTCGAAGCCGTCGCGGCCGATCAGGCTGTCGTCGCCGCCGAGGCCGTCCATGCTGTCGCCGAAGAGGCTGCCGAGCAGGCGGTCGTTGCCCGCCGTCGCCGTGCCACGGGCGCCGGGGGCGACATCGACGCGGATCTCGGCCGGGGCGGAGACCACGCCCAGGATGTCGGCCACGGTGTATTGCGCGGTGGCGATGCCCGAGAAGCCGGGGGCCGGGGTGAAGGTGAGGGCACCGAAGGTCGGATCGATCGCCCAGGTGCCGACGCCGGCGACGGTGAGGGTGCGGCC
>JAIYAI010000479.1 GCA_027489135.1 Acetobacteraceae bacterium | reverse complement strand
GCCGAGGCCGCGACCTGCCGCCGCCGCGTGCTGCTGCGCTGTTTCGGCGAGGACCTGGCCGAGGATTGCGGCCGCTGCGATGTCTGCCTTTCGCCGCCGCGCACCTGGGACGGCACGATTGCGGCGCAGAAGATGCTCTCCGCCGTGCTGCGGACCGGGCGGCGCTTCGGGGTGGCACATGTGGTGGACGTTCTGCGCGGCCGGATGACCGACAAGGTGGCGCAGTTCGCGCACGACAAGCTCCCGACCTTCGGCGTCGGCAAGGATCTCTCCGACCAAGCCTGGCGCGGCGTGGCGCGACAGCTCGTCGCGCAGGGCGCGCTCGACGTCGCCATCGAGAATCACGGCGAGCTGGTGCCGACCGACGCGGCGCGCCCGATTCTGAAGGGCGAGGCCAAGGTCATCCTGCGCGAGGAGGCGATCGGCACCGTCGCCGGCACCCGCGCGGCGCGCGCGGGCGCAGCGCCGGCGATGGAGGGCGACCCGCTGTTCGACGCGCTGCGCGCCTGGCGCAAGCGCGAGGCCGCGGAGCAGGGCGTACCGGCCTATGTCATCTTCCAGAACGACACCCTGGCGCAGATCGCCACGGCGCGGCCGCGCGACGCGGAGGAACTGGCCGGCATCCCGGGCGTCGGGCGCAGCAAGCTCGACCGCTATGCCGACGCCGTGCTGCGCGTGGTGCGCGAGCAAGGGTAGCCCGCTCCGCCGCGGCATGACGGGCCATGCGGCCCGGCGTCCCGGTCTGGCCAGGCCTTCACGAATATGCGAGGCAGGCGACATCGCCTGATGCCACAGGGGGCCGCATGCCGAAGGATACCGCCGATGCCGCAGACCCGGCGAAGCCCGTGCGTCGCGCCCTCGGCGTGGTTCCGGCGACGCTGCTGATCACCGGGGCTGGTCTCCTCGTCACCGCCCTCGCCGGCGTGCTCGCCGCGCTCAACGACATCGGCGACCTCGCCGCCGTCGCGTTGATCCTGGCCGGCGTCGCGCTCGGCCTCCTGCTCGCGCTCTGGGTCTCGCGCCGCATCGCCAGCACGCTGGATGCGCTGACCGCGGAGGCGGCGGCGCTGCGCGCGCTGGACATCAGCCGCCCCGCGCCGGTCGAAAGCGGCCTCGCGGAACTCGACCGGCTCGGTGACGGCATGCGGCAGATGAAGCATTCCTTCGGGATCTTCGGCGTCTATGTCCCGCGCGACCTCGTGCGACAGCTCGTCTCCGCGGGCAGCGAGATCCGGCTCGGCGGCGAGCGCCGGCAGGTGACGGTGATGTTCAGCGACATCAAGGACTTCACCACCATCTCGGAATCCGTCGAGCCGGAAGACCTGATGCGCATCATGTCCGGCTATTTCGAGGTGGTGACGGCGGAACTGCTGCACTCCCAGGCGACCATCGACAAGTACATCGGCGATGCGGTGATGGCGATCTGGTCGGCGCCGCGCCGCGACCTCGCGCACGCCATGCATGGCTGCCAGGGGGCGCTGCGGGCGCGGCTGGTCGGGCGGGAACTGTCGGAGCGGCTCGTCGCGCGCGGCAGGCCGAAGCTGGTCACCCGCTTCGGCCTGCATACGGGGCCGGCGGTCGTCGGCAATGTCGGGTCCTCGGACCGCATGTCCTACACGGCGATCGGCGCGACGGTGAACCTCGCCGCGCGGCTCGAAGGGCTTAACAAGGCCTATGGCACGGAGATCCTCGCCTCCGACGCCACGGTGCGCGGCGCGGGCAGCAACTATGTCTGCCGCTCCGTCGACCTGGTGCAGCCCAAGGGGACGGGCGGGGCGGTCGGCATCCAGGAACTGATCGGGCTGGCCACCGCGCGTGCCGCCGAGGACGAGCCGCTGCTGGCCGACCGCGCGCTCATGGCGCGGCTGCCGGCCTGGGAGGAGATGATCCGCTGCTACCGCGCCGCGCAGTTCGATGCCGCCGCCGCCGCGCTCAGTGATTTCGGCGCCGACGAATGGGACCCGCTGGCGGCGATCTACGCGACGCGGCTGGAGCAATTCCGGCAGGAGCCGCCGGGCCCGGACTGGACCCCGCTCGTCGCCTTCGACCACAAGTAGGTCACGTCGCTACCGCCCGATATCGCTGGTATGCGGGTGCAGCCCGGCCCAGGCGCGGGTGAACTCCGCCCCCAGCATGAAAATCTGCGCGGAGTAGTAGATCCAGAGCAACACCACCATCAGCGCCCCCGCCGCGCCGAAGCTGGACGCGACGTTGGTCGAGCCGATGTACCAGCCGATCAGCGACTTGCCGATGGTGAAGAGCAGCGCGGTGACGACGGCGCCGATGAAGACGTCGCGCCAGGCCAGGTTGCGGTTCGGCAGTACCTTGAAGATCGTGGCGAAGAGCAGCGTCGCCAGCACGATGGTCAGCGCCACGTTGGCCCAGCCGAGCAGCGGCGCCGTGTCCGGGATCAACTCCTTCGCCCAGGTGGTGATGACCGAGAGCGCGGTGGTGACGATCAGCGACGCCAGCAGCATCACGCCGGTCAGGAGCACGAGGACGAAGCTCAGCGCCTTGTTGATCGCCACCTCCACCAGCGTGCCCTTGGGGTGCGGCGGCGCGCGCCAGATGACGTTGAGCGAGGCCTGGATCTCGCTGAACACCGAGGAGGCCAGGACCAGCAGGATGGCCAGGCTGAAGTAGGCGGCGATGCGGCCGAACTCCCGGTCCGCGGCGCTGTGCACCAGGCCCTGGATCGCCTGCGCGCCGACATCGCCCATGAACTCGCGCAGGCGCTCGGCGACCGCGCCCTCGGCCGCCTGTTCGCCGAAGACGGCGCCGGCGATGGCGATGGCGATGACCAGCAGCGGCGCGACCGAGAAGAAGGCGTAGAAGGCGATGGCCGCGCCGCGCGTCATCCCTTCGTCCTCGATATAGCCGTGGACGGTCGCGCTGAGGACGGCCCAGAGGCGGAGCGGCATGGCGGCGCCGCCTCCCTCAGGTCGCCTGCGGCTGCGTGGTGCCGGCGACCAGCGCCCCGTCCCGCACGCGCAGCGCCCGGTCGTGGTAGAGCGCGACGGCCGGGCGATGCGCGATCGAGACCAGGGTCGCCCCGGGCAGGCGTTCCTTCAGCAGCGTGTAGAAGCGTTGCTCGCCCTCCGGGTCGAGGCTCGCCGTCGCCTCGTCGAGGAACAGCCAGTCCGGCTTCAGCAGCAACGCCCTGGCAAGCGCCACGCGCTGCTGCTCCCCGCCCGAGAGGCGGTGGCTCCAGCTGTCCTCCTCGTCGAGCCGGTCTGCCAGATGCCCGAGGCCGGCATCGGCCAGCGCGGCCCGCACATCGGCATCGCCAAACTCCGCCGCGTCGCGCGGGTAGCAGAGCGCGCGGCGCAGCGTCCCCAAGGGAAGATACGGCCGCTGCGGCAGGAACAGCGCATGGGCCCCGGCGGGGATGCGCACGCGGCCCGATCCGAAGGGCCAGATGCCGGCGATGGCGCGGAACAGCGTGGACTTGCCGCTGCCGGAGGGGCCGGCGACCAGCACCGCCTCGCCCGGCGCGATGCTTGCCGAGGCGCCGGCGATCAGCGTCCGCCCGCCCGGGATGCGGAGCGTCACGTCCTCGATCGCCAGGTCCCGCCCGTCGCCCGCAGCGGCCGTCACGCCGTCGCCGGCGGCGGTCGCGGCATGCGCCGTCTCCATCGCGCCGTGGAAGCCGGTCAGGCGCTTCACCGTGGCGCGCCATTCGGTCAGGCGGGAGTAGTTGTCGACGAACCAGGACAGCGCGCCCTGCACTTCCCCGAAGGCATTGGCCGTCTGGGTCAGGCCGCCGAGCGGGATCTCGCCCGAGAAGTAGCGCGGCGAGGCGACGATGAAGGGGAAGACCACCGCCACCTGGGTGTAGCCGGCGGTGAAGAAGGTCAGCCGCTTGGTGGCGACCATGATGCCCCACCAGTTCTCCATCAGCGCGCGGAAGCGGGTGATCAGGCCACGCTTCTCGTCCGCCTCGCCGCCGTAGAGCGCCACACCCTCCGCGTTCTCGCGCAGCCGGATCAGGGCGAAGCGGAAATCGGCCTCGACCTTCTGCTGGTTGAAGTTCAGCCCGATCAGCCGCCGGCCCACGAGATGCGCGAGCCAGGTGCCGACCACCGCGTAGATCAGCGCCACCCAGACCATGTAGCCCGGGATCTCGATGCCCAGCACCGTGATCGCCCCCGACAGCCCCCACAGCACGAAGAGGAAGCTGACCAGCGACACCACGCTGCGCATCAGCCCGAGCCCGAGCGCCAGCGTGTCGTCGACGAAGAGGCGGATATCCTCGGCGATGCGCTGGTCCGGGTTGTCGGTGCCGGGATCGGTCAGGGCGATGCGGTAGTAGGCCCGCCCCTCCAACCAGCGGTCGAGGTAGCGCTGCGTCAGCCATTCGCGCCAGCGGATCTGCAGCGCCTGGCGCAGGTACAACTGGTAGACCGCGATCAGGATGTAGAGCGCCGCGATCCAGGCGAAGCCCGGCATCGGCCCGCTTTCCGTCTCCCACTTGCCCAGCAGCAGCAGCGCCCAGAAGGACTCCGCGTCCTTGCCCTGCAGCGCGTTGAAGAACTCGCGGTTCCAGTAGGAGAGGATGACGCTCATCCCAACGAGGGAGAGGTTCAGTGCCACCACCACCGCCAGCAGGCCGCGCGCCTTCCAGCGCTGCTCGCTCCGCCAGTAGGGGGCGGTCAGCGCCCAGGCCTCGCCGAGGAAGGATCCGATCCGGCGCATCGAGAACTCCAGGATGAGAGGCGTCAGCGCTGCCGCAGCGCCGCGTCGAGCGCCGCGGCCCAGGCCTCGACCCGGCGGCGGTTCACGCCGAAGTCCGAATAGCCGAAGAGGCTGCGCGAATAGAGGAAGAGCCCGCTGCCCGCCGGCCCGGCGGTCACTTCAGCCACGACGATGTCCGGGAAGTTCAGCAGCGCCGAGCGCACAACCCAGTGCGCCTGGTGCCGCTCCGGCCATTCGGCCAGCTTCGTGGTGCGCGGGAAGCGGTCGCCGAGGCTGCGCAGCGCCGCCCAGGCGCCCGCGATATCCGCCGGCAGCGGCGGCAGGGCGAGGTCGGCGCGCGGGAAGCCGGGCGGCGCGCCGAGGCAGGTGTTCGGCGAGGACGGCCGTTCCAGGGTGGCGAAGTCGACAGGGTCGGCCGGCGGCAGGCCGCCGGCACCGCTGCGGAACATCGCGGAGAAAGGCACGCCTGCCAGCATCGCGCGCCGTCCCATGCCGTCCTCCGTCATGCGTTGCCATCCCCGCCCGCGGCGCGCAGGCGGATCACGCCGCGTGGCGTCTCCTCCGGCGGCAGGGGCTTGCCCTTGCGGAGGATCTCGACCCGACCCTCCCGCGCCAGGTGCTGCGCCACGCCGCGCACCGGACCCATCAGCGGCTGCCAGGCGCCATCGACATCGCCGGCCAGGGCGCGGGCGACCTCGCTCGGGCAGATCGACTTGGCGGGGCCGCGCAGCGCGGTCAGGCGCAGGATCTCGGCGGCGATCTGGGATTCGTCTGGGCGCGGGCTCATCTGCGCCGCACCATAGGGCCCGGCCCCGCGCAGCGTCACCCTGCCATGATCGCCGCCGCCAGCGCCCGGCCGCTTTCCCAGGCCGATTCCACCCGCCCTGCCAGGCACCAGTCGCCGCCGGCGCCGATCCGCGCGGCCGGGTCCCACAGGCAGGGCCGGCCCAGCGCCCGCTCGACCAGGGCGTAGCGCCAGCGATGCGCCGCCAGGTGCAGCGGCGCCGGCAGCGGCGACCGGGCCCGCGCCGCGAGCGCGTCGACCAGGGCCGGTCCGACCTGCTCCGGCGTCTCCTCCAGGTGCTGGCGCGACCAGGCCGGCCCGGCCTGGATGACCCAGCTTTCGATGGCGCCGTCACGGCCCGGCTTCCCGCCTTCCCGCGCCGCCCAGCCCAGGGTGCCGCCATCCCCGGGGCGGAGCCAGTCGGGCAAGGCGAGACGGTCGGGGAAGGCCGCCATCACCGTCCAACACGGCGAGATTTCGATGTCTCTCAACGCGCTACCCACAGCACCGGACAAATCGGCGACCAGGGGCAGGGCCTGCGGCGCGGGGACGGTCACCGCCACGGCGGCGAAGGGACCATCGACCCGCGCCTCGACACCGGTCGGGACCGGCCGGCCCGGACGCAGGAGGCTGGCGTCGTAGTGGCGGAGCATCCAGGCGCCGGGCGCGCCCTCGATCGCCCGGACGTCGCGCAGGGTCTCGATCCCCAGCCCCTCGGCCAGGGCCCGGCCCAGCGCCGACATGCCCGGGGTGCCGACGAAGCGGGTCGCATCCGGCCAGGGCGCGGCGCCGGCCGCCCGAAGCGCCGCGGCGAACGCCGGATCGCGGGCGGAGGCGTATTGCGCCCCATGGTCGAAGCGCAGCGTGGTGCCGTCCGGCAGGCTCGCCCGCCGCGTCGCCACCCGCCCGCCCGGGGCGCGGCCCTTGTCGAAGAGGCGCACGGCATGGCCGGCGGCGGCGAGGTCTCGGGCGCAGGCGATCCCGGCGATGCCGGCGCCGATCACGGCGATGGGGAGCGAGGTCATCCGCCAGGGATGGTCACGATCCCCCGCTCCGCAATGGGGTTCAGGCGTAGATCCGCTCCACCAGCGGCAGGCCCGGGGGCGGCGCCATGGCGATCTCGCGGATGATCTTGCGGCGCACCGCG
>JAIYAI010000092.1 GCA_027489135.1 Acetobacteraceae bacterium | reverse complement strand
TACATGCTGCTGCTCTATCGCCGCATCAGCTTCGGCAAGATCACCCGCGACGATCTCCGCGCGCTGCTCGATCTCAGCCCGCGCGAATACGCCGTCTTCGTGCCGCTGATCCTGGTGACGCTCTGGATGGGCATCTACCCCGACAGCTTCCTCTCCTTCTTCGACGCCTCCGTCGCGGCCATGGTGGAAAAGCACCACGCCGCGCTCGGCGCCGCACGCCTCGCGGCAGGGAATTGATCCGATGAACTGGCACCTCGCCCTGCCGGAGATCGTGCTGGCCTGTTCCGGCCTGCTGATCCTCCTCGTCGGCGTGATCCCGAAGAAGGACACCTTCTTCGGGTGCACCATGGCGGTGATCGGCGCGCTGCTGCTGGCCGCCGTGCTGGTCATTGCCCAACCCGAAGGAACGGCCCTTGGCGGTCTCTACGTCGCCGATGCCTTCTCCGCCTTCATGAAGGTGCTGGCGCTGGGCGGCGCCGCGCTCGGCCTGATGCTGTCGCTCGACTACAACGCGAAGGAAGGGCTCGACCGCTTCGAGTTCCCGGTGCTGGCGCTCTTCGCCACCGTCGGCATGATGGTGATGATCTCGGCCAACGACCTCATGGCCGTCTACATGGGGCTCGAACTGCTCTCGCTGCCGCTCTACGTCATCGCCGCCTTCGACCGCGACAACGGCCGCAGCGCGGAAGCCGGCCTGAAGTATTTCGTGCTCGGCGCGCTCGCCTCCGGCCTGCTGCTCTACGGCATCTCCCTGGTCTACGGCTTCGCGGGCACCACCAACTTCGACCGCCTGGCGGATGCCTTCTCCGGCGCCGGCGTGCCGACGGGCGTGGTGGTGGGCCTGGTCTTCGTGACCGCTGGCCTCGCCTTCAAGGTCTCGGCCGTGCCCTTCCACATGTGGACGCCCGACGTCTACGAGGGCGCGCCGACCCCGGTCACCGCCTTCTTCGCCGCCGCACCCAAGGTGGCCGCCATCGCGCTGCTGGCGCGCGTGCTGCTCGGCCCCTTCGGTGACCTCGCGGCGCAGTGGCAGCAGGTGATCGTGCTCTGCTCGCTCGGCTCGATGCTGCTCGGCGGCTTCGCGGCGATCGGCCAGCGCAACATCAAGCGGCTGATGGCCTATTCCTCGATCGGCCATGTCGGCTACGCGCTGATGGGCCTCGCCGTCGCCTCGGATGAGGGGCTGCGCGGCCTCATCATCTACATCCTGATCTACATGATCATGAACATCGGCGCCTTCGCGGTGCTGGTGGGGCTGCGCCGCCAGGGCCGCGCGGTGGAGCGGATCGAGGACCTCTCGGGTCTCGCCGCCACCGACCTGCCGCGGGCGCTCTGGATGACGGTGTTCATGTTCTCGATGGCCGGCATCCCGCCGCTGGCCGGCTTCTTCGGCAAGCTCTACGTCTTCCTCGCCGCGGTGCAGGGCGGGTTCTGGACGCTGGCCGTGGTCGGCGTGCTGACCAGCGTCGTCTCCGCCTACTACTACCTGCGGATCGTCAAGGTGATGTTCTTCGACGAGGCCCCGGCCGAGGGCAGGCTCGATCCCTCCACCGCGGGCCTCGGCGTGGTCACGGCGGCGACCGGCATCTTCAACCTCGTCTTCTGCCTCTACCCGGCGCCGCTGCTGCTGGCCGCGGCTGCGGCCGCCGCCGCGTTGCTGGGGTGATGCCGCACCTGCCGCCGGGCTGGCGGCTCGAGGTGCACGACGCGCTGCCGAGCACCGCGACCCTGCTGCGGAGCAGGGCCGAGGCCGGCGAGGCCGCCGGCCTCGCCATCCTGGCACGGCGGCAGACCGAGGGGCGGGGGCGTTCCGGTCGCGGCTGGACCTCGCCCGCGGGCAATCTCTACCTCTCCGTCCTGCTCCGGCCGGCGACACCGGCGCGTTGCTCCGGGCAGTGGGGGCTGCTGGCCGGGGTGGCGTTGGCCGAGACCGCGGCGCCGCGCGATCCCGAACCCGGCGCGCTGCGCCTGAAGTGGCCCAACGACCTGCTGCGGCACGGCGCCAAGGTCGCCGGCATCCTGACCGAGGGCGCGCTGGCCCCCGACGCCCCGCCACGGATGGCCTGGGTCGCCTTCGGCATCGGCGTGAACATCGCCGTCGCGCCGTCCCTGCCGGATCGCCCGACCGCGACGCTCGCGGTGGCCGAGACGCCCGAGGGTTTCGCCGCCCGCCTCATCGCCCGCATCGACCATTGGGCCAGGGTGCAGGAGGAGGGCGGCTTCGCGCCCATCCGCGCCGCCTGGGAAGCCCGTGGCCCGGCGGCGGGGCAGGCGATCGCCGTTCGTGACGGCGCCGCCACGCTCACGGGCCGCTTCGCCGGCCTCGCCCCGGACGGGGGCCTGCTGCTGGACACGGATGGGGGCCGGCGGCACATCCTCGCCGGCGAGGTGCTCGACCGGCCGCTGGCCCAGACCACAGGATAGCCCGCCATGCTGCTTGCCGTGGATGCCGGCAACACCAACGTCGTCTTCGCCGTCCATGACGGCAACGAGTGGCGCGGCCGCTGGCGCATCGCCACGCGCGACGACCGGACCTCGGACGAATACGCGGTCTGGCTGCTGACGCTGCTGCAGTTCTCCGGCCTGAAGCCCACCGACATCGACCGCTGCGTCATCGGCACCGTGGTGCCGGCGGCGCTGTACAACCTGCGCCGCCTGGCCCGCGAATGGTTCGAGGTCGAGCCTCTGATCGCTCGCGCCATGGTGAACTGGGGCTTCGAGATCCGGGTCGACCGGCCGCAGGAGGTCGGCGCCGACCGTCTGCTGAACGCGCTGGCGAGCCACACCCACTACAAGGGCCCGCTGATCGTCATCGATTTCGGCACGGCCACCACCTTCGACGTGGTGGACACGGACGGGTCCTATCTCGGCGGGGTGATCGCGCCCGGCATCAACCTCTCGATCGAGGCGCTGCACCGCGCGGCGGCCCGCCTGCCGCGCATCGGCATCGGCCGGCCGCAGGCGGCGATCGGGCGGGACACCGTTTCCGCCATGCAGTCCGGCATCTACTGGGGCTATGTCGGCCTGATCGAGGGCATCGTCTCCCGCATCCGGGCGGAGCACGACACGCCGCTGAAGGTGATCGCGACCGGCGGCCTGGCGCCGCTCTTTGCCGAGGGCACCACGATCATCGAGCGGATCGACCAGGATATCACCCTGGAAGGCCTGAGACTGTTGGCGGAACGCAACCCTGCGCCCATCTTGCAGAGAACGGGAGCGCGCGACGCCTGATGATTCGCGCGCCGGGATTTGCCGGAAGGCCCATATCCGCATGATGTTCGACGCGCACGACCCGACCGACCCCGACGGGGGCGGAGGCGATCTCGCTTTCATTCCGCTCGGTGGCACCGGCGAGATCGGGATGAACCTCAACGTCTATCGCTGCGACGGCAAGCTGCTCGCGATCGACTGCGGCATCGGCTTCGGCGGGTCGGAGCATCCCGAAGTCGACGTGATGGTGCCGGACCCGGCCTGGCTGGCGGAGCGGCGGGATCGGCTGGTCGGGCTCATCGTCACCCATGCGCATGAGGACCATGTCGGCGCGGTCGCGCATCTCTGGCCTCAGCTCAAATGCCCGGTCTATGCGGGGCCCTTCGTCGCCGCCGTGCTGCGCCGCAAGCTGGGTGAGGCGGGGCTGCTGTCCCAGGTGCCGCTGCACACCATCCCGCTCGGCGGCCGCTTCGCGCTGAAGCCCTTCGACCTCGAGTTCATCCGCGTCGCCCATTCCATCCCGGAAGCCCAGGCGCTGGCGATCCGCACGCGCCACGGCCTGGTGCTGCACACCGGCGATTGGAAGCTCGACCCCGAGCCGCTGCTGGGTCCGCCGACCGACGAGGCGGCCATTGCCCGCCTCGGCGAGGAGGGCGTGCTGGCCATGGTCTGCGACAGCACCAACGCCATGGTCGAGGGGCATTCGGGCTCCGAATCCGAAGTGCGGCGCAACCTCGCCGCGCTGATCCGGTCCCTGAAGGGCCGCGTGGCGGTGAGCTGCTTCTCCACCAACATCGCCCGGATCGAGAGCATCGCATTGGCGGGGCAGGCGGCGGGGCGGCAGGTCGCGCTGTTCGGCCGGTCCCTGCGCAACGCCGACACCGCGGCCCGGGAATGCGGCTACCTCAAGCGCGTCGATCCCTTCGTGCCGGAGGAGGAAGCCGGGTACCTGCCCGACGATTCGCTGCTGCTGATCTGCACCGGCAGCCAGGGCGAACCGCGCTCGGCGCTGGCCAAGATCGCCGCCGACACCCATCCGCAGATCGCGCTGGGGGAGGGGGACACCGTGATCTTCTCCTCCCGGATGATCCCCGGGAACGAGCGCAAGATCATCTCCATCCAGGACCAGCTGGCCCGCCGCGGCTGCCGCGTGATGACGGCCGACGACCACATGGTGCATGTCTCCGGCCATCCGGCGCGGGACGAGCTGAAGCGTCTGTACGCGCTGGCGAAGCCGACATACGCCGTGCCGGTGCATGGCGAGTGGCGCCACCTGTCGGAGCATGCGGCGCTGGCGAAGGAATGCGGCGCGAAGCCCATCATCGTCGAGGATGGCGACGTGCTCCGCCTCTCGCCCGACGCACCCGATGTCGTCGCCGGCGTGCCGACCGGCCGCCTGGCGCTGGACGAGGGGCGGCTGCTGCCGATGCAGGGCGGCGTGCTGGCGGCGCGCAAGCGCATGATGTTCAACGGCGTGGTCATCGCCTCCCTGGCCGTCGATCGGTCCGGGCGCGTGCTGGGCGAACCCCAGGTCTCTGCCCCCGGTCTCTTCGACGCCACGGAGGAGAGCGAGGCGCCGCGGCAGCTTGCCGCGGACGTCGCCCGTGCGGTCAACGACCTGCCGAGCGGCATCCGCCAGGACGGCGACGCGCTGCGCGAGGCGGCACGGGCCGTGCTGCGCAAGGCCGTCGGGCGCCGCCTGCGCAAGCGCCCGACCGTCGAGGTCCACCTCTTGCGGGTGTGACCCGCGCGGTCAGGCCGCGGCGCGCGCGTCGTCGGCGCTGATCAGCGCCTGGATGCGCCGCGCCACGCTGTCGGAAACGGCCTCGAAGGCGAGGCGGGTCCGTCCGTCGCCTGCGATGGCCGCGACATGACCCTGCTGTGCCACCCCCGCGACGGCGAGGGTGACACGCCCGCCGACCGCGACGCCTGGGATGGGTCCCTCGACCGCCGCGCCGCCCGCCGAAAGGTCCACGAGCGTCGACGCATGCTGCGTGCCCGTCGCGGCCACCGTCAGCGTCACGGGCAGGCCGGCGGCGCCACGGGTATGGGCGCGGCGGTTCACCTCCGGCGATGCGGTGCGGACCGCCCGCACCACCGCGTCGCGCAGCGCCTCGATCGCTTCGCGCGCCGTGACGGCGTTGCGCTGCACCGTCTCTGCCCGCGTGCCGGACGCCCGCGATTCCGCCGCGACCAGGCCCATGCGTTGCGTCACCAGGTCCGTCGCGGCGGCCGATTCGGCGACCGCGCGGGCGATCTCCTGCGTGGCGGCGCTCTGTTGCTCCATCGCGGCGGCGATCGCGCTCGCGGCTTCGTCCACCGTGCCGACCGCGTCGGCCATATCCTGCACGATGCCGACCGCACCCTCGGTCGCGCTGCTCACCTCGCGCACGAGCCGGGCGATCTCCTCGGTCGCGCGGGCGGTCTGTGCGGCCAGCGCCTTCACCTCGCCGGCGACCACGGCGAAGCCCTTGCCGGCCTCTCCTGCGCGCGCGGCCTCGATGGTCGCGTTCAAGGCCAGCAGGTTCGTGCGGCCGGCGATGTCGGCGATGCTGCGCGCGACATGGGCGATGCCGCCGACCTCGCCGGAGAGGGCGGTGATTCGGTCGCGCCCCTCCTGGCCGCGCTGTGCCGCCATCCGCGTCGCCGCGCTGGCGCCGGCGACCTGTTGCGCGATCTCGCGGATCGAGGCGCCGAGTTCCTCGGTAGCCGTCGCCACGGTCTGGACGTTGTGGCGCGCCTCCTCGGCGGCCTCGGAGACCCGGGTGGTCTCCCCGGCGACCGCGGCGGCGCCGGCTGCCATCGCCTCGGCGTCCTCGACCATGGCGTCGGTCTGGCGGGACAATTCCTCCATGGCGCGCCGGGCTTCCGCCTCCACCGTCTCGGCCATGCGCACCAGCGCCACGCGCCGTTCCTCGTCCGCGCGGGCGCGGGTGGCGGCTGCCGCTGTGCGCTGCGCCTCGGCCTCCCGCAGGCCGGCCTGGAAGACCAGGACGGTCCGCGCCATGGCGCCGATCTCGTCGCGGCGTTCCCCCGCCGGGATCGGCGTCTCGAGGGTGCCGGCAGCCATGCGGGCCATGGCGGTGGTCAGTGCGGCGATCGGCCGGATCACACGGCGCCGGATCAGCAGGGCCGTGACGCCGAGCACCACCAACCCCGCCGCCGAGAGCAGCACCACGGTGGCAAGGGAGGCGTGACCGGCCGCGATGGTGGCCGCCGCGTCGGCGACGGAGGCGGCCACCAGCGCGTCGAGCATCGCGCCGATCGCCTCGGTCAGCGGATCGATCGCGGGGTAGAGCTGTTCGACCACCAGCCGGTCGAGCGCGGCACGGTCCTCGGCGGCGAGGATCCGCCCGAGGTCCCGCACCAGGACGTCGGCGGCCGCCTTGCGGTCGATCGCGGCCGGCCGCTGCTCCAGCGCCGCGGCGGAAAGGGCGGCGGCCAGCGTCCGGGTCCAGGCGGCGTCGATGACCCGTTGCGAGGCTGCGACCGCGTCCCGCCCCTCGGCGAAGCTGAAATTGCCGTTCCGCACCTTGTGCGAGGCATCCACGACGCTCACCGCATAGGCATCGGACAGCGCCTTCAGATCCTGCATCGGCAGCAGCGCGGCGCTGCGGAGCGCGGTGACCTGGTCGGAGCCGCTGCGCAGCGCGACTCCTGCCACGGTCACGGTGGCCGCGCTGAGAAGGCCGACGGCGACAAGCGCGCCCAGAAGAAGAATTGCGAGATGTCTGTGCATGCCCGAGCGTTGGTTTCTGTTGGTGTTGGCGGCAGTCATATGCGGTCGCGGTGAAACGAAGATGAATGCCGCCGCTCTCGCTGCTTGCGGCGCGACGGCGCGGGACCACCTCGTCGGACGGCCCGATGGGGGCTGGGCAGCCTTGCCCCACCCCGCAGGGCGCGGCAGAGGGCGCCATGACCTGGTTCACCGGTACCGTCGTCTACCTTCTCGTCTGGTGGACGGTGCTCTTCGCCGTCCTGCCCTTCGGCACGCGCCCCGATGCGGAGGGCAGTCCGGAATCGGGCGGGTGGCGGGGTGCGCCGGAGCGGCCGCTGCTGCTGCGCAAGCTGGTCGCCACCACCCTGGTCTCGGTGGTGATCTGGGCGGGGATCTTCGCGATCGTGGAGAGCGACATGCTGAGCTTCCGCTCCGGCTGGCTCGCTCTGCCTGCAGATTAGGCGGAATTCGGACCTCTTGAGCAGGTCTCGCCCTAAGCCGTGTCAAATGCCGTCTCAGCGCTGAAAAAAGCGGCGATCGCGCGGCGTATTTGCGTTGTCCGGGGAGGGGGGCCTGCGTCACCATCATGGACAGGAAGAGGGTTGGTCCTCTTCCTGCCGTGTGACTGGCGTTTCCTCCCTAAACTCGGGCCGCGCTTCTGGCGCGGCCCCTTTTTTTTGGGCCCGGGGCCTGTCTGGTGGCGCGCAGTGTGCCCGAAGGCAGGGCGCCATGCACCCGGAATTCGCGGGGCCTTGCGTCACACGCACGCTCTGGCGGATCGGGCCCGGCGCCCGTAAGGTCCGCGCCCTCCGCTGCCCCCTGAGGAGCCGCCGCCTTGCGCCTGTCCCGCGCCTTCCTGCCCACGCTCAAGGAAACGCCCGCTGAGGCGCAGATCGTCTCGCACCGCCTGATGCTGCGGGCCGGCATGATCCGGCAGACCAGCGCCGGCATCTATGCCTGGCTGCCGCTGGGGTGGCGCGCGCTGCAGAAGGTCGAGCAGTTCTTCCGCGCCCAGCACGACGCCGCCGGCGCGCAGGAGATCCT
>JAIYAI010000262.1 GCA_027489135.1 Acetobacteraceae bacterium | reverse complement strand
TGGCGATGGCGGTACTGCCGCCCAGCAGCCGCCCCGAGGGATCGCGCAGCACGATGGTCAGGCCGAAGACGCGTGCAAGCTCTGCGATCTGCGCCTGGAAGGCCCCGAGATCGCCGGCCGTCAGGCTCGGCGAGCTTTCCAGCGTCTGCAGCGTCTCGATCAGCCCGGCCACCTCGCGGTCGACGGCCGTGAGCACACCTTCTGCCGTCGCCGCCACCGCGAGCGCGGCGCGGGCGCGCTCGGCCTCGGCAACACGCATGGTCAGCAGCCCCGCCAGAGCCAGCAGTGGCAGCAGCATCGCCACGGCGAGCAGCAGCAGATACCCACGCACCGACAGGGCACGGCGACGTGGAAGAGGCCCGGCCGCAGACTCCGCATCCCGCCGGGCTGCCGCCTTGTCTTTGGTGGCACTCACGATGGCGGGAGATGTGGCGCCCGGGACGGGCGCGTACAACCGCTTGTCGTCGAATTCGCCCGCCCCTACGAACACGTCGCGCGCGGGCCCACCGGGACGGTGCCGGCCTGCACGGCCGGCACCGCGGCGCCGCTACTTCAGCGGGAAGCCCATCCGGTTCAGCGTCTCGCGCAGGATATGCCGGCCCGACATGGCTTCCAGCTTCTCGGTGCGGTTGATCGCGCGCTTCGACCAGTCGACCTTGCCCATGCCGTTGCGCTCGGAGAAGGCTTCGAGCGTCGCGTCATAGGCGGCCCGCTCCGTATTCTCCTGTGCGGCCGGCACGCCGTAGCGGTCGTGGTGCAGCACGAGGGATTGCGGCAGGCGCGGCTTCACCTCGGCCGCGGCTTGCGGCTTCGCATAGCCGACGCAGAGGCCGAAGACGCCCATCACGCCCGGCGGCAGGCCCAGAAGCTCCGCGACCTCGGCCGGACGGTTGCGCAGCGCGCCGATATAGACCGTGGAGAGGCCGATCGCCTCCGCCGCCACCACCGCGTTCTGTGCGGCCAGCGCAGCGTCGATCGCGGCGACGAGGAAGGTCTCGAGATAGGGCAGGCCCTCGAGCGTCACGCCCTCCGCCTCGCCCAGGCGCTCGAGGCGCGACAGGTCCGCGAGCCACACCAGGAAGAGCGGGCATTCCTCGATGTGCTTCTGGTTGTTGGCGATCTTCGCCAGCTTCGCCCGGACCTCGGGGTCCGTCACCGTCACGACCGACCAGGTCTGCAGGTTGGAGGAGGTCGCGGCGGAGGAGGCGGCGGCGATCAGCGTCTCCAGCGTGCCCGTCGGCACGGCGTCCGGCAGGTAGCCGCGGACGGAGCGGTGGGAGAGCAGCAGCGCAATGTGCTCGTTCCAGGGGCCGGCGGCCGGCAGGGCGTCGCCGTAGCGCTTGGCCAGCGCCTGGGTCTTGCCGCCGGCGGCGACGGCGGGATGCGTGTCCATGGGAACCCCCGATGATCGGAATATGGCGCCCGGCTTAGCCCGATGCGCCCGCAAGCGGAATAGGTCGGCCGACCGAGGGGGCTATACGGCCCTGATCCACCCCCCATCCACATCCAGGATGGCCCCCTGCACGTAGCCCGCATCGGCGCCGGCGAGGAAGGCGACCACCGCGCCGATCTCCGCCGGTTCGCCGAAGCGGGCGACGCCGGTTTCCGAGGCAAGCATCCGCGCGGCCTCCTCCTCCGGCAGGCCGCGCTCGGCGGCCAGGGCGGCGATGCGGCCCTTCAGCCGGTCCGAACGGATGCTCCCCGGGTTGATGCAGCAGACGCGCACGCCGTCCTTCACGCCGCGATCGGCCAGCGCCTTGGTCAGGTTCATCAGCGCCGCATTGACCGATCCGCCGATGGTGAAGTCGGCCGAGGCGATGCGCCCGCCGGCGCCGGCGATGTTCACCACCACGCCAGACCCGGAGGCGACCAGATGCGGCCAGGCGGCGCGCGTCATGCGGACCGCGCCGTGGAATTTCAGCGCGTAGCCATCCGCCCAGGCGGCATCGTCCAGCGCCAGGAAGTCGCCGCGCTGCGTCGCGCCGGCATTGTTCACGACCAGGTCGAGCCGCCCGAAGCGCGCGACGGCCTCCGCCACCGCCGCGCTGGCGGCCTCGGGCGCGCGGAGATCGGCGGGGTGGGCGACGGCGCTCGCCTCAGGCAGGGCGGCGGCGTGCTGCGCCAGCGCCTCGGCGCTGCGGGCCACCATCAGCACGCGCATCCCCTCCGCCACCAGGCGCTGCGCGATGGCCAGCCCCAGGCCCTTGCTGGCCCCCGTCACGATCGCGGCCTTGCGGTCCAGCCCGTTGCCCATGCGCATCACTCCCCCTCCGGTCCCAGCAGCGCGGCGAGGTCGCGGCAGTCATCCAGCGCCTCCAGCCCTGCCACCGTTGCGATCAACCGCTCCGCCCGTGCGGCGCCGAGCGGCGCGGCGGCGTAGCCCCAGCAGCCGCGGAATTTCGCCAGGTGCTCCGCCTCCGTCAGCGGCCGCGTCGCGGCGGCGCGCATCGCGGGGATGGCGTGGTGCAGCACGCGGCCATCCGTCAGGCGCAGCGTGACCGCCTGCGGCACCAGCGCGTTCTGGTCCGTATTGCCGTCGGGCTCCATGCGCACGCGGGCGGCCAGGGCATGGGTCGCCGGATCCTCCAGCGCCCCCGTGCCGCGGAACTGGTCGAGCCGCACCTCGCCCTCCAGCAGCGCCTTGGCGACGACGAAGGGCATGCAGAGCCGGGCGTAGTTGGGCGCGGGGGAGGGCAGGTCAGGCCGATTCACCAGGCGATGGATCAGCGGCGGGGCGGTAACCACCACCTCGGCCACATCCTCCGCGCGCAGGCCATGCGCGGCGCGCAGCGCCAGCACCCCCTCCACCCCGCCATGCGTGGCGCGGCCGGACGGATAGGGCTTGTGCGCGAATTCCGCGATCAGCCAGCGCGACCCGAGGCTCTCCAGCAGGTCGCCGAGGTCGACATCGTCGAACTCCATCAGCCGCAGATAGCCGTGCCGGCCGAGGAAGGGCTCGGCGAGGCCGGGCAGGCCCGCAGCCGCGAGGTCGGCCGCCTGGATCGCCGCGCGGGCATTCATGCCGACCTGCAGCGGCAGCACCGGGCTGCCCTCGACATGCGCCTGCATGCTGCCGCTGGTCTGGCCGTACTGGATGCCGAGCACCGCCAGCGTCGCCTCGGCATCGAGACGCCGCAGATTGGCCAGCGCCGCCGCGGCGCCGAAGCCGCCCGCCGTCGCGGGGCGGAAGAAGCGCAGGCCCTGCCGCGCCATGAGGCCGAGGCGGCAGGAGACATCCACCCCAGCCGCCACCGCCGCGATCAGGTCGCGCCCGGTGACGCCGCCCGCCCGCTCCGCCTGCGCCAGCGCCGCCGGCAGCAGCGTGGCGAGCGCATGCACCACCGCGCCCTCGTGCAGGCAGTCGTATTCCTGGCTGTGCACCTGGAAGCCGTTGACCAGCGCCGCCTGAGGCGCCGGGAGGCGCTGCGCGGTGCCCCAGACCCGGGACTCCGCGCCGCTGCCCCAGCCCTGCGCCGCCGCCAGCACCGCGGCGGCACCCTGGGCGGTGCTGCCGGCGATGCCGACACCGAGCGTGTCGAGGATGAAGGTCTTCGCGCGCGCCACCACGCCGGGCGGCAGGTCCTCGAAGCGGATGGCGGCGGCGTGCGCGGCGAGGCGCCGGGCGACGGGATCGGCAGGGTCTGGCATGCCCGCGATCATGCCGCCGTCGGAGTCTTCACGCCACCGGGCGGTCAGGAGGCGGCGATGTCCTGCGCGGCAGCGACGTTGCGCTCCGCAGGCGCCGGCAGCGTCAGCGCGATGCGCAGCCCGTCGCGGTCCCAGTGCTCGCCGAGGCTGGCGCCGAGTCGCCGCGCCTGCGCCCGTACCACGCCGAGCCCCGTGCCGCGGCGCCGCGGCGGTGTCTCGATCGGCGGGCCGCCGGTCTCGGTCCAGACCAGGTCGAGCGCCCCGCCGCGCATCCGGGCGGCGATAGCCACCCGCCCTTCCGGCACCGCCAGCGCGCCGTGCTTTGCCGCATTGGTGGCGAGTTCGTGCAGCACCATCGCCAGTGGCTGGATCGCCGCGGGGTCGATCGGCGGCACTGCCTCGATCTGCAGGTCCACGTGATCCGCATAGGCGCCGAGCTCGCCCTCGATCAGCGTGGCGAGGGCCGCCGGGCGGGACGGCGCCTGGGCGATCGCCTGGCTGCGAGCGAGCGCCATGATCCGGCCTTCCAGGTTCGCCCGGTAATCCTCGGTGTCCGCGCCCGCCGTCAGTCGCACCAGGGCCTGGACGATGGCGAGCAGGTTGTTCGCCCGGTGCTCCACCTCCCGCGACAGCAGGGCGCGGCGCTCTGCCGCCTCGACCTCCGCGGTCACGTCGCGGAGCATGCCGACGATATGGGTGCGCGCGCCCGGCGGGCCGAACATCCGGCCCGTGAACTCGATCCAGCGCAGCCGCCCGTCATCGGCGCGCAGGATTCGCACGCGCTCCCGGTAGTCATCGCGGCCGCGCTCCCCGGCCAGGTCGGCGGCAAACTTGGCGCGGGCGGCGGCGAGGTCGTGCGGGTGATAGACCGACCAGGCGACCGCGCGGTCGAGCAGCGCGGGGGCGGCGGGTTCGGGCAGGCCGAGCATGGCGAAGCCGTTCGGCGTCATCAGCACCGTGCCGGCGGCGAGGTCGCTTTCGAAGAAGGCGAGGCCGAACTCCGTGACCGCCAGCCGGACCCGCTCGCGCCCGGCCTCGCTGCCGCTGTCCAGCGCAGCGGACAGCAGGTCCGGGGCGGGGCAGGGGTCGAGCGCCGGGTCCACCGAGGACAACCTCAGGTATCTGTCGGCAAAGGCTAGCACCCCCTCCCCGGGGCGGCGACCCCCGGAATATCCCGCAGCCGGGGATGGCATCGCTATGGTGGCGCTTGCGGGAACGGGGGGCTATAAGGCACTCCTCAACCGGAATCTCAGCTTCAAGGACAGGCTCGGGCCATGGCTGGCCATTCGCATGCCAAGAACATCATGCACCGCAAGGCGGCGCAGGGGGCGAAGAAGGCCAAGGCCTTCGGCAAGCTGATCCGCGAGATCACCGTCTCCGCCAAGACAGGCCTGCCGGACCCCGCCATGAACCCGCGCCTGCGCGCCGCGGTGAAGGCGGCGCTGACCGCCAACATGACCCGCGACACCATCGACCGGGCGATCAAGCGCGCGGCGCAGTCCGGCCAGGGCGAGGACTACCAGGAGGTCCGCTACGAGGGCTACGGCCCCTATGGCGTCGCGGTGATCGTCGAAGCCCTGACCGACAACCGCAACCGCACAGCGGGGGATGTCCGGTCAATCTTCTCGAAGCATGGCGGGGCGCTGGGGGAGAGCAACTCCGTGGCCTTCCAGTTCGAACGCAAGGGCGTGATGCGCTTCCCCGCCGCCGCGGCCGATGCCGACGCCATGCTGGAAGCGGCGATCGAGGCCGGGGCCGAGGATGTCGACAGCGACGCCGAGGCGCATGAGGTGACGACGGCGGTCGAGGATTTCTTCGCCGTGCGCGACGCGCTGGAGCAGAAATTCGGCAATGCCGAGATCGGCAAGCTGGAATGGGTGCCGGGCACCACCGTCGACCTCGACGAGGAGCGGGCGCAGGCGATCCTCAAGCTGATCGACGCGCTCGACGACAATGACGACGTGCAGAACGTCTATGCCAATTTCGAGGTGTCCGAGGCGGTGATGAACCGGCTGTCGGCGGCCTGAGGATGGGGACCGGCGCCGTCCGGCTGCTCGGCCTCGATCCCGGCCTGCAGCACACGGGCTGGGGCGTGCTGCAATGCACGGGCAACCACCTGCGCCATCTCGGCGACGGCGTGATCTCGACCGACACCGGGCTCGACCTCGCGGAGCGTCTCGCCTTCCTGCACCGCGGCCTGAACGAGCTGATCGCCGCCTGGCAGCCGGACGAGGCGGCGGTCGAGCACACCTATGTCAACAAGAACCCGGCCGCGGCGCTGAAGCTCGGCCAGGCGCGCGGCGTGGTGCTGCTGGCGCCGGCGCTGGCCGGGATTCCCGTCGCCGAATACCAGGCGATGGAGGTCAAGCGCGCCGTGGTCGGCACCGGCCATGCGGAGAAGCAACAGGTCGAGGCGATGGTGCGCATGCTGCTGCCGGGCGCCGGCATCAGGCGGTCCGACGCCGCGGATGCGCTGGCCGTCGCGATCTGCCACGCCCACCATCGCCAGAGCCGCGTCGCCCTGGCCCGGGCATACGCGCCATGATCGGCAAGCTCACCGGGCGCCTCGACGAGGTGGTGGACGATGGCTGCATCCTCGACGTGAACGGCGTCGGCTACCTGATCGCCTGCTCGCAGAAGACCCTCTCGCGCCTGCGCTCCGCCCCGGGCGCGGTGAAGGTGCTGGTCGAGACCCAGGTGCGCCAGGACGCGATCACCCTCTTCGGCTTCGCCACGGAGGAGGAGCGCGAGGCCTTCCGCGCGCTGACCGAGGTGAAGACGATCGGGCCGCAGAAGGCGCTGATCGTGCTCTCGGACCTGCATGTCGGCGAACTCGCCCAGGCCATCGCCACCAAGGACCGCAAGCGGATGGGCGGTATCAAGGGCATCGGGCCCACCACCGCCAACCGCATCGTCGACGAACCCGCGATGCAGAAATGGGCCGTGGGCCGCGTGGTGCCGGATGACAGCCAGGGCGCGGTGATTGCCGGCGTCACGGCGCCCGAGGGCGTGGGCGCGGATGCGGTTTCGGCGCTGCTGAACCTCGGCTGGAAGCGGCCTGAGGCGGCGGCGGCGGTGGCCCGCGCCATCAAGCGGCTGGGTGAAGAGGCCGAACTCGGCAGCGTCATCCGCGACAGCCTGCGTGAATTGGCGCCGCGATGAGCGACGAGCGCCTCACCGACGGCGTCCGGCAGGAGGAGGACCACACCGAGGGCTCGCTCCGCCCGCAGAGCCTGTCCGAGTTCATCGGCCAGCGCAGCCTGCGCGAGAACCTCAAGGTCTTCATCGAGGCCGCGCGGTCGCGCGCCGAGGCGATGGACCATGCGCTCTTCTTCGGCCCGCCCGGCCTCGGCAAGACGACCCTGGCGCAGATCGTCTCGCGCGAGCTCGGCGTCGGCTTCCGCGCGACCTCCGGCCCCATCCTGCAGCGCGCCGGCGACCTCGCGGCGATCCTGACCAACCTGCAGCCGCGCGACGTGCTCTTCATCGACGAGATCCACCGGCTGCAGCCGGCGATCGAGGAGACCCTCTATCCCGCGATGGAGGATTTCCGCCTCGACCTCATCATCGGGGAGGGGCCCTCGGCGCGGACCGTGCGCATCGACCTGCCGCCCTTCACCCTGGTGGGTGCCACGACGCGCGCCGGGCTGCTGACCCAGCCGCTGCGCGACCGCTTCGGCATCCCGCTGCGGCTGCAATTCTACGACGCGGACGAGCTGTTCGAGATCGTCCGCCGCGGCGCGGAGAAGCTCGGCTTCCAGCTGGCCGAGGACGGCGCGATGGAGATCGCCCGCCGGTCCCGGGGCACGCCGCGCGTCGCCGGGCGGCTGCTGCGCCGGGTGCGGGACTTCGCCGCCGTCGCGCGCAAGCCTGCGGACCGGGCGCTGGCCGATTCGGCGCTGGCAAGGCTGGAGGTCGACCGCCTCGGCCTCGACGCGCAGGACCGCAAGTACCTCCGCCGCATCGCGGAACATCACGGCGGCGGCCCGGTGGGCGTCGAGACCCTGGCGGCGGCGCTGGCCGAATCGCGCGACACGCTCGAGGAGGTGGTCGAGCCCTTCCTCATCCAGGAAGGCCTCGTCCTCCGCACGCCCCGGGGCCGCATGCTGGGCGAGCCGGGCTGGCGCCATCTCGGCATGACGCCCCCTGCGGGCTTCGCCATCCAACCGGATCTGCTGGGGGGCGCGCTGTGATCCGCCCGCCTCCCGATTCGCCCGCGCATCGCTACCCGCTTCGTGTCTACTTCGAGGACACGGATGCCGGCGGCATGGCCTATCACGCGACCTATCTCCGCTGGGCGGAGCGCGGCCGGACGGAGTCGCTCCGCGACCTCGGCATGCCGCACCAGGCCATGCTGGACGGACACAATTCATTACTCGTGGTGCGGCGGCTCGATGTGGAATATGCCGCGCCCGCGAAGCTCGACGACCTGGTGGTGGTGGAGACGCGCGTCGTCGCCGTCCGTGGCGTCACGCTCCGCCTCGACCAGCGCATGCTGCGCGGCGACACCACCCTCGCCGTGCTGGGCGTTGAACTCGCCTGCATCGACCGCGAGACCCTGCGCCCGCGGCGCATCCCGGAACCCTGGCGCTCTGCGCTGACCCCCCACGCGACGGCGGCCTGCCCCACGCGGCAGCGGCCTGAAGGAGAGATGGCGTGAACGGCAACGTGACGACCGAGGCATTGGCGGGCGCCGCCCACGACCTCTCGCTCTGGGGCCTCTTCCTGCAGGCCGACTGGGTGGTGAAGCTGGTCATGCTCGGCCTGCTCGCGGCCAGCATCTGGGTCTGGGCGATCATCTTCGAGAAGGTCACCTCCATCCGCCGCGCCAACAAGGCGGCCGAGGCCTTCGAGGAGGAGTTCTGGTCGGGCGGCAGCCTCGACGAACTCTACCGCCGCGAGGGCGAGAACCCCACCCACGCGACCGCCGCCGTCTTCGGCGCCGCGATGCGCGAATGGCAGCGCAGCGCCGGCCGCCTGCCGAACAGCGCCGGCACCATGGTCGCCGCGGGCCTCAAGGAACGCGTCGAACGCGCGATGGCCATCACCATCCAGCGCGAGATGGAACGCCTCGAGCGCTGGATGATCTTCCTCGCCTCGGTCGGCTCCATCGCCCCCTTCGTCGGCCTCTTCGGCACGGTCTGGGGCATCATGAACAGCTTCGCTGCGATCGCGGGGATGCAGAACACCAACCTCGCGGTGGTGGCGCCCGGCATCGCGGAGGCGCTCTTCGCGACCGCCATCGGCCTCGTCGCCGCCATCCCGGCCGTGCTCGCCTACAACAAGATCTCGACCGACCTCGCCCGCTTCGCAGCGCGGCTCGAGGGCTTCGCCGCCGAGTTCTCCGGCATCCTCTCCCGCCAGGCCGAGGCCGCGGTCACCCGCGACCCAGCGCCGGCGGCCGAAGCGGCGGAGTAGCGCGCCATGGCCGCAGGCCTCATCGGCGCCGGCTCCGGCCGCCGCCAGCGCTACAAGCCGCTCGCCGAAATCAACGTCACGCCGATGGTCGACGTGATGCTGGTGCTGCTGATCATCTTCATGGTGGCCGCGCCGCTGATGACCGTGGGCGTGCCCGTCGACCTGCCGAAGACCCAGGCCAGCGCGCTGAACCAGGAGAACGAGCCCATCACCATTACGGTGAACCCCGAGGGCAAGATCTTCCTGCAGGAGACCGAGGTGCCGCTGGACGGCCTCGTCGGGCAGCTGCAGGCGATCGCGCGCAACCAGCCGCAGGGCGCGCCGGAGCGGCGCATCTTCGTCCGCGGCGACCGCGCCATCAGCTACGGCCGCGTGATGGAGGTGATGGGCACGATCAGCGCCGGCGGCTTCAGCCGCGTCGCGCTGCTGGCGGAACAGCCGGCCGGCCGCGCGCCCGTTGCCGCGCCGGCCGCCACACCGCCGCGTGGCCAGGCGCCGGCCCAGCCGCCCGCCCGGCCCGCGCAGCCGCAGCAGCCGGTGCGCCCGCAGCAGGGCAACGCCGGCACGACGCGCTGAGGTCGCACCGCCGACATGGTCGAGACGCAGCTTCGACACGATCGGGATGAAGGCTCCGCCAGGGCGGGGATGCGCATGACGCAGGACGAGGGCAATCCGCGTGGCGGGATGCAGGCCGAAGGGCAACGCCCGGCGGCACGTGCCGCCGCAGCATGGCCCGCAGCCGTCGCGGGCATCGGCGTCCGGCTGCTTCCGGCCGGCGACGACGAACGCCGCCTGTGGCGCTGGGCCGGGGTGGCGGCCTCGCTGCACGCCCTCGTGCTCGCGCTTGCCTTCATTGGGCTCTATCGCCGTGAGATCGACGAGCCAATCGAGCAGGCGATTTCCGTCGAGGTCGTCTCCGCCGACCCGGCGCAGATGGCGCGGGGCGACGTGCCCGCGCCGCGCCCGGCGCCCGATCCCGTGCCGACGCCCAGCACGGACCAGCCGCCGCTGCCGGACCAGCGGGTGACCACGCCTTCGCCCCCGCCGCCGCCACCCCCGCCGCCGCCCGCCCCGGCGCCGACCCAGGCCCAGGCGCCGGTGCGGCCCACCCCCACGCCGCCGCCACCCCCGCCGCAGAACCGCGAGGCCCCGCGCCCGCCCGAGCGTGTGGCCGAAAGCCCCATCCCCCTGCCGCCGCCGCCGGTGCCCCTGCCGCCGCCTGAGCGCCCGCAGCAGACCGCCGAGGTCACGCCGCCCCAGCAACAGCGCCCGCCCGCGACCCAGGCGGATAGCCGCCCGTTGCCCCTGCCGCCGCCGCCCGTGCCGCCGCCGCCTGAGCCCTCGCGTGAGGCGGGCACCGGCCAGACCCCGCCCGTCCAGCGGCCGCAGGAGCGCAGCACGAGCGTGCTCAACACGCTGGAGCGCCTGCGCCAGACCCAGGCGCAGGACCGCCCGCCCACCTCGCGGCCCTCCGCCGGCGCGCCGCAGCAGGGTGGTGGCACGCCGACCGGCACCGCGGCGCTGACCGCCGGCGAGATCCGCGGCCTCGCCGACCAGATCAGCGAATGCTGGTCGGTCGATGCCGGCGCGCCGAACATCTCCCAGATCGTCGTCGAACTGCGCGTGCAGCTCGATGGCCAGGGCAACGTGCGCAACGTGGTGCCCGCCTCCGGCATTCCATCCGATCCGCGGGCCCGCGCGGTCTACGAGAGTGCGCGCCGGGCCCTGCTGGCCCCGCAATGCAATCCGCTGAAGATCCCGGCCAACAAGCTCGACACGCTGATGGCCTCGACCTTCCGCTTCAACCCGAGGGGGCTCGTGCGATGAGCACGGGCCCGAGGCATCCCAGGATATGAGCGCCGATTTGCCCTTCAGCCTGCGCCGTCGCCATCTGCTCGGCGCCACCGTCACCCTGGCCGCGCCGGGAATCATCGCGGTTCCGGTCCTCGCACCGACCGAGGCGCAGGCGCAGGGCGCCGTCATCGACATCACCCGGGCGCGGACGGACCCGATTCCGATCGCCATTCCTGCCTTCCCTGGCGGCGGCAGCTACGGCGCGCAGATCGCCCAGGTGATCCAGAACAACCTGCGCAACTCCGGCCTGTTCCGCCCGGTCGAGCGCCAGGCCTTCATCCAGACGCCGGAGGCCGCGGCCGCGCTGCCGCGCTTCCAGGACTGGCGCGTCATCGGCGCCCAGGCGCTGACAACGGGCCGCGCCGAGCAGCAGGGGGATCGCCTGCGGGTCGAGTTCCGCCTGTGGGACGTGCTGCCGGAACAGCAGTTGCAGGGGACCGCCTTCACGGCGCCCGTGGGGAACTGGCGCCGTATCGCCCACCTCATCTCGGATGTGATCTACGAACGCCTGCTGGGCGAGAAGGGCTATTTCGACACCCGAGTCGTCTACGTGGCGGAGAGCGGGCC
>JAIYAI010000749.1 GCA_027489135.1 Acetobacteraceae bacterium | reverse complement strand
CCTACGCCCGCGCGCAGGAGAAGGAGCTTGCCGTGGTGGTGAAGGCCTCCGGCGCACGGCCGGAGTAGCGAGGGCGGCTCAGGCTGCCGCCCCGTCGAGCTTCGGCTCCTCCGTCACCAGGCTGTGCGCGTTCTGCTGGCGGATCTGCGCCGCGGCGTCGTCGTAGAGGAACGGCAGCGTCGCGTAGCGCAGCCCGCGCGTCACCGGCGTTGCCTCGTGCAGGAGGGAGCAGGAGAAGACCACCGCGCCGCCCACCGGCGGGCGGTAGCGCCGCGGCCCGAATTCGGGGAACCACAGCTCTCCGCCGTCGAAGGCGTCGTTCAGGTTGATCGTCACCGCGAAGCGGCGATGCGCGGTGCCGGGCGTGGTGTTGTCGCGGTGCGCGCGGAAATGCCCGCCCTCGCTGCCGTCGTAGCAGGCGACGATGTAGCGCTCGATCCGGGTCGGGTTGAACTGGAAGGCCTTTCGCATCTCCGGCCCGATGCGGCGGGAGACGCGGGCGCGCAGCGCGACGCGCAGCGGCTCCTCCTCGATCTCGTAGTCGCGGCGGCGCTTGGTGGCGTAGTCGTAGACGCCCACCGTCTTGCCGTCGCGCTCCACCATGAAGCCGCTTTCGTCGCCGCCCTTCGCCTCATAGGCCGCGATGAACTGCTTGCAGAGCTCAGGCTCGATCACCCGCGGCAGGACCAGCACGGGGGCCGGCACCTCGAAGCCCGAATGCAGGGCGGGGTCGGGCAGGCGCCTGAGCAGGCCCAGCACCTCCGCCAGGCGTTCCACCGGCGCCGAGACCATCACACGCAGCAGAGGGTCCATGAGGAACGCGGTCGGGCCGTAGCGCAGCCCGCGCTCCGCGGCCAGGGCGACGCCGTAGAGCTTGCTCACCACGCCGTCGCGGTCGCGGAAGACGCGCAGGCCCGGCAGCGCGTCCCGTGGCCCGCCCTCCGCATCGTCCTGGGGGTCGATGCTGACGACGAAGCCCGTCGCGCGGCCGTCGTTGAGCACGCCCTCCGCCTGCGCCGCGCGCATGAGGCGGTGCGCCTCCGCCGCCGCCGGGTGGCTGGCCGGCCCGGGGAAGACCAGCAGCACGTAGCGCCCGCCGACGGAGGCGAAGTTGTACTTCGGGTTCTGCGCCGTCGCGCAGTGGAACCAGGGCGCCGGATCGCCCGGCAGCAGCCGGATCGCCATCTGCTCGGTGCTCGTCGCTGCGGACATCGGCTCCCCCGCCTGCCTGTCGTGACCCCGGCGGTATCGCAGAGGCGGCGCGCCCCGGGCAAGCCGCGTGTCAGTCCGCGATGGCGGCGTAGGCCAGGTCCCGCACCAGGGCGCGGTAGTAGCCACGCTGCCCGATGGCCTGGATCATGAAGACGACGACGAGGTCCTCTACCGGATCGACCCAGAAGGTCGTGCCCGCCATGCCGTGCCAGAAGAAATTGCCGACCGACCCCGGCACGCCGGCCATCCCCCGCGCCGTGCGGACGCAGAAGCCGAGCCCGAAGCCATGCCCCGGCGGCACGAGATCCGCGGGGCGCGGGATGTCGCCGAGATGGTCGGAGGCCATCCATTCGACGGTCTTGCGCGACAGGATCCGGGTGTCGCGCAGCCGCCCGCCATTCAGCAGCATCTGGGCGAAACGGGCGTAGTCCGGCGCGGTGCCCACCATGCCGCCGCCGCCGGATTCGAACTGCACCGGCTCCCGCACCGCCAACAGCGACATCTCGGCGCCGGTATCGGGGCACTTGGGGAAGCCCTCGGCCAGGCGGGCGTGCTTCGCCTCCGGCACGTGGAAGCCGGTATCGGCCATGCCGAGCGGGCCGGTCAGCCGTTCCGCCAGGAAGCCGCCGAGCGTCTGGCCGGAGACCACCTCGATCAGCCGGCCCAGCACGTCGGTGGAGCGGCTGTATTCCCAGCGGGTGCCGGGCTGGTGCAGCAGCGGCAGCCCGCCCAGCATCTCCACCTGGTCGGCATTGGACTGCTTGCGGCGGTCGATCTTCGCCTCGCGGTAAGCCTTGTGGACCGGTCCGGCGCCGCGGAACTCATAGGTCAGGCCGGAGGTGTGGCGCAGCAGGTCCTGCACCGTGATCGGCTTCGCCGCGGGCTCCAGCCCCCCCTCGGCGCGCGCCACCTGCGGCGCGGCCAGGGCCGGGATGTACTTCCCGATCGGGTCCTCCAGCAGCAGCCGCCCCTCCTCGGCCAGTATCATCACGCCGACCGAGACCATGGGCTTGGTCATGGAGTAGATGCGGAAGATCGAATCTGCCTGCATCGGCGCGTCGGAGGCCGGGTCGCGCCGGCCGCAGGCATGGTGCCAGGCGATCCGGCCGTGGCGCGCGATCAGGGCGACGGCACCCGGGATGTGGCCGGCGGCGACCCGCTCCTCCAGCACCTGGGCGAAGGTGGCGAGGCGGCCAGCCGAGAGGCCGACCTCCTCCGGCGCGCAGGTCGGCAGCGCGCTCATTCCGCCGCCGCCTGGGTCAGCTGTACGGAATTCCGCCCGTAGCGGTCGCGGTAGGGCTGGGTGTCGATCTCCTCGAGGTCGATCTCCCGCGCCAGCACCTTGCGCTTCCATTCCTGGTGCTCGGGCTCGCGCGCCTTGAACTCCGGCATCACCTCGGTGGCGAACAGCTCGAGGCTCTCGCAGATATGCTGGTGCGTGTTGTTGCCGGCCTGGTTGAGCAGGATGACCTGGTCGATGTTCGAGCCCTCGAATTTCCGCAGCTTGCGGCGGATCGTCTCCGGGCTGCCGATCAGGCCGCCGCGCAGGGCGCGATCCACGTTCTCGCGGTTCGCCGCCTTCCACTTCTCGTACTCCTCCCAGAGCGAGACGGTGTTGGGCTCCGCCCGCGCCCGCCCCGCCGCTTGGCCGTAGTAGCGAAGGCAGAACTGGAAGAAGGTGACACCGTCGGCCCGCCGCCGCGCCTCCTCGTCGGTCTCGGCACACATGAAGTAGGTGACGATGGCGATGTTCGGGTTGGTGGCGTGGTCGCAGAGCAGGTCCCGCCGCTTCACGAAGCTGTTGTAGTAGGCATGCACCCAGGCATGCGCAGCCTCCGCGCTCAGGAACTGGAAGCCGAGGGCGCCCATGCCGCGGCGGCCGCACATCTCGATGGTCTCGAGCTGCGAGCAGGCGACCCAGAGCGGGGGATGCGGCCGCTGCAGCGGCTTCGGCAGCACGTTCCTCAGCGGGAACTTGAAGTAGGGGCCGTCGTATTCCCAGCCCTGGTCGCGCATCATCGGCAGGATGCAGCGCACCGCGTCCTCCCAGACCGCGCGCTTGTCCGGCATCTCGCGCCCGAAGGGTTCGAGCTCGGTCACCGAGGCCCCCTCACCGATGCCGAACTCGACCCGCCCGTTGCTGACCAGGTCGAGGCAGGCGACGCGCTCGGCGACGCGGGCCGGGTGGTTGGTGGTGAGCTGGATGATGCCGTGGCCGAGGCGGATGTTCTTCGTCCGCTGGCTGGCGGCGGCGAGGAACACCTCCGGCGCCGGGGAGTGGGAGTATTCCTCGAGGAAGTGGTGCTCCACCTCCCAGGCGTAGTCGTAGCCCAGCCGGTCGGCGAGCTCGAGCTGCGCGAGGGCGTTCTGGTAGAGGTCGCGCTCGGCATTCGGGCCCCAGGGCCGGGGCAGTTGCAGCTCGTAGAAGATGCCGAATTTCATGGTCGCTTCCCCCGTTCGGTTGGGGAAAGGCTCGACCCCCGGCGGGGGTCGCGTCAAGCGGCGCCGCGCAGCCCCGCGGAGGTGGCGAGCGCCGGTCCGTTCCGCTCGAAGATGGGCCCGAGGGCGTCGACCGGCTGCGGCCGGCCGAAGAACCACCCCTGCGCCTCGGTGCAGCCAGCGGCCCGCACCTGTTCGAGGTGCGTCGCGTCCTCCACCCCCTCGGCGGTGGCGGTCATGCCGAGCCGTGCGGCGAGGTGCGCGACGGACTGCACGATGGCCTGGCAGTCGCCGCGCGTGTCCATGTCGCGCACGAAGCTCTGGTCGATCTTGATTTTGTCGAAGGGGAAGCTGCGCAGGTAGCCGAGAGACGAGTACTTGGTTCCGAAATCGTCGAGCGCGATGCCGACGCCGAGCGCGCGCAGGCGATGCAGCATCTCCAGCACGTGGTCGCTGTCCTGCAGCAGGACGGATTCTGTTATCTCGAGCTCGAGGCGCCCGGCCGGCAGGCCGCTGTCGGCCAGCGCCTGTTCCACCACGGCAGGCAGGTCGTCCCCGGCGAACTTCACGGGGGAGATGT
>JAIYAI010000323.1 GCA_027489135.1 Acetobacteraceae bacterium | reverse complement strand
GGCTCGACTATGTCGCGCCGATGAACCAGGAGCATGCCTGGTGCCTCGCGGTGGAGAAGCTCCTCGGCATCACCGTGCCCAGGCGCGCGCAGCTCATCCGCGTGCTGTACTCGGAGATCGGCCGCCTGCTGTCGCACCTGCTCAACGTCACCACGCAGGCGATGGACGTCGGCGCGCTCACCCCGCCGCTGTGGGGGTTCGAGGAGCGCGAGAAGCTGATGATCTTCTACGAGCACGCCTCGGGCTCGCGCATGCACGCGGCCTATGTGCGGCCGGGCGGCGTGCACCGGGACCTCGCGCCCAAGCTGATCGACGACATCTGGGACTTCTGCGATCCGTTCCTGAAGGTGTGCGACGACCTCGAGGAGCTGCTCACCGACAACCGCATCTTCAAGCAGCGCAACGTCGACATCGGCGTGGTGCCGCTGGACGAGGCGTGGGCGTGGGGGTTCTCGGGCGTAATGGTGCGCGGCTCGGGCGCGGCGTGGGACCTGCGCAAGTCGCAGCCATACGAGTGCTACGAGGAGCTCGATTTCGACATCCCGATCGGCAAGAACGGCGACTGCTACGACCGCTACTGCATCCGCATGGAGGAGATGCGCCAGTCGATCCGCATCATGAAGCAGTGCCTCCAGATGCTGCGCTCGCCGGACGGGCAGGGGCCGGTCAACGCGACCGACGGCAAGATCGTGCCGCCGAAGCGCGGCGACATGAAGCGCTCGATGGACGCGCTGATCCATCACTTCAAGCTCTACACCGAAGGATTCCACGTGCCTGAGGGCGAGGTCTACGCCGCCGTCGAGGCCCCGAAGGGGGAGTTCGGCGTGTACCTGGTGGCGGACGGCACCAACAAACCCTACCGCGCCAAGATCCGCGCTCCGGGCTTCGCGCATCTCCAGGCCATGGACCACCTGTGCCGCGGGCACATGCTGGCGGACGTGTCCGCCGTGCTGGGTTCGCTCGACATCGTGTTCGGCGAGGTGGACCGGTGAGCGCGCCGCGCCCGCGCGGGACGGAATGAGGACGACATGTCAGTCAGACGCCTAGCTGCCGACGCCATCCAGCCCCCGAGCTTCGCCTTCACGCCGGACAACCAGGCGTGGGCGCGGATGGTGATCGCGCGCTATCCCGAGGGTCGGCAGGCCTCGGCCGTGATCCCGCTTCTGTGGCGTGCGCAGGAGCAGCACGACTACTGGCTGCCCAAAGCGGCCATCGAGCATGTCGCGCAGATGCTGGCGATGCCCTACATCCGCGTGCTGGAGGTGGCCACCTTCTACACGATGTTCAACCTGGAGCCGGTGGGCCGGTTCTTCGTGCAGCTGTGCGGCACGACGCCGTGCCGGCTGCGCGGGGCGGAAGACATCGTGAAGGTCTGCGAGAGCCGCATCGGCCCGCAGCGGCACGTCTCGGCGGACGGGAATTTCTCGTGGCTGGAGGTCGAGTGCCTCGGCTCGTGCTGCAACGCGCCGATGGTGCAGATCAACAACGACTACTACGAGGACCTGACGCCGGAGAGCTTCAACAAGCTGCTCGACGACCTCGCCGCCGGCCGGCCAGTGAAGAAGGGCCCGCAGAGCGCGCGCCACACCTCCGAGCCGGAAGGCGCTGTGAAGACGCTGCAGGATCCCTCGCTCTACGACGGGTCCGTGGTCGGCGCGTGGAAGAAGCGGTTCGCCGAGGAAGAGGCCAAGGCGAAGGAGGCGTCCGCCAAGGCCGCCGCCGAGAAGGCGGCCGCGGACAAGGCGGCCGCAGCACAGGCGGCGGAAACGCCGAAGCCCGGCAAGCCCGCCGGCGACACGGCCGGCCTGAAGGCCGCCGACACGCCGGCCGCGCGAGTCGCCGAGGGCAAGCCGCCGACCGCTCCGGCCGTCGCCGCTGCCGCGGGGGACGCGAGCAAGAGCGAGAGCGCGTCTAAGCCGGCGTCGAAGCAAGCCGATTCGGTGCGCGGGGATCGCCCGTCATCCTATGTCGCAACGCCTGGAAAGTCCGCGGCGGAGGCTGCGGCCCCGGTGTCGGACGAGCACAAGCCGGCGCTGCTCTCGGCGCCGGAGGCTGGCAAGGCGGATGATCTCGAGCTGATCTGGGGCGTCGGGCCGAAGCTGGCGCAGATGCTGAACGGGATGGGCATCTATCATTTCGCGCAGATCGCGGCCTGGACCGAGTTGAACCTGCGCTGGGTCGACCAGAACCTCGGCGCGTTCCGCGGCCGTGCGGTCCGCGACAAGTGGATCGAGCAGGCGGCGAAGCTGGCGACCGGCTGGCGGCCGGAAAGCAAGATCGGCGACAAGCCCACGGCGAAGGACTGACGCGCGATGCTTCACGATCGGGATCGCATCTTCACCAACCTCTACGGCTTCCACTCGCCGGGGCTGAAGGCCGCGCAGATGCGCGGCGCGTGGGACGGCACCAAGGTGCTGATCGACAAGGGCCGCGACTGGATCGTCGACGAGATGAAGAAGTCGGGGCTGCGCGGACGCGGCGGCGCCGGCTTCCCGACGGGCCTCAAATGGTCGTTCATGCCCAAGCAGTCGGACGGCAGGCCGCATTTTCTGGTGGTCAACGCCGACGAGTCGGAACCCGGCACCTGCAAGGACCGGGAGATCATGCGGCACGACCCGCACCTGCTGATCGAGGGCTGCCTGCTCGCCTCGTTCTCGATGGGCGCGCACGCCTGCTACATCTACATCCGCGGCGAGTACATCGCCGAGCGCGAGGCGCTGCAGAAGGCCGTCGACGAGGCGTATGACGCGAAGCTGGTCGGCAAGGACAACGTCCACGGCTGGCCGTTCGACATCTACGTGGCGCACGGCGCCGGCGCCTATATCTG
>JAIYAI010000771.1 GCA_027489135.1 Acetobacteraceae bacterium | reverse complement strand
AAAAAAAAACTCGTTCAGCAGGGTCGCCCGCTCCGCCGTGTTGCCGATGAACTTCGCCGGGTCGGGCAGGGGCCAGGCGGCGGTCAGGACGGTGTCGCCGAAATCCGGGCAGGCCGGGCCGGCGAGGGTGTCGTAAAGCGCGAGGACGAAGGCGATCCGCGGCGCATCGGCCCCGGTGAAGGCATCCCAGGACTTGGAGCGCAGCGTGGAGACGTCATGGCCGAGCGCCTTGAGTTGGCTCAGCACCTCGGGCAGGGGGCCTTCCGGCGCCGGCGCGGAGCCGGCTGAGAACGCACGAAAGCCGCCCGGCGCGATCTTGTTGAGGATCGCCTCCGCCATGATGGAGCGTGCGGAATTCCGGGTGCAGAGGAACAGCACGGTGAACGGGGTGTCGGTCATGCGACGGGTCTCCGGGGGGGCATCGAACAGGTCGTCGAGGTCGCCGCAGGCGCCGGGTGTCCCCGTGCGGCAGGCCTCGGCCAGCAGGCCGAGCACCAGGCGCAGGCGCAGGATCTGCGCGGCGTGGATCAGGCTCCGCCCGCGTCGCGTGGTGCCGACCAGGCCCGCCTGCTGCAGCGCGCGCAGATGGAAGGAGAGGGTGGAGGGCGGCACGCCGAGCCGCGCCGCGAGATCGCCGGCGGCGATCCCGTTCGGACCTGCCAGCAGCAGGGCGCGCATCAGGGCGAGGCGCGTCGGCTGACCCAGCGCGGCGAAGGCCTGGGCCGCATCATCCAATTCCATGATTCCACGATAATGGAATCATCGATCCGGCCGTATGATCTTTCCGCGAAGCTTCCGTGACAGGGCGTGCTCCGCTTCAGCCCTCCGCCAGGCCCGCCACGGCGTTGCGCAGCGGCGCCCAGACGGCCTCCCGCTGCTGCGGCGTCCAGCCCAGCACGATGCCGCCATCGATGGTCAGCGCATGTCCCGTCACCCAGCCGGCCCGGTCGTCGGCCAGGTACATCACGCCCTCCGCGATGTCGTCGGTGCGGCCGCCGCGGGGATAGGGCTGCATGTGGTCCATGTTGGCCGCCGCGGCCTCGGCGACCTTGGCGTCGAGCTGGGTCGGCAGGTTCAGGCCGCGGCCGAAGATCGGCGTGGCGATCACGCCGGGGCAGACGCAGTTCACCCGGATGCGGTGTTCGGCGAATTCCAGCGCAGCGCATTTCGTCAGATAGATCACGGACTGCTTGGCGACCGCATAGGCCGTGGCGGTGGAGCCGGGCAGCAGCCCCGCGACGGAGGCCGTGTTGACGATGACGCCACCCTTGCCGGCGGCCTTCATCGCCGCGCCGGCATGCTTGATGCCGAGCATGACGGAGCGGACCAGCAGGTCCATCGTCCAGTCCCAGCCCTCGACCGGCATGGTCTCGATCGGGTCCGGCACGCCGCCGCGGCCGGCATTGTTGTACATGAAGTCGATCCGCCCCCAGCTTTCCTGGGCGAAGGCCACGGCGCGGGCGATGTCGGCCTCCTGCAGCACGTCGCAGCGCAGGAAGCGGGCGCGGTCCGGGCCGCCGAGTTCCTCGGCCGCGCGCAGGCCCTGCGCCTCCATGATGTCGGCGACGACGACGCGGCCGCCTTCCTCCACCCAACGTTCTGCCGTCCGGCGGCCGATGCCCGAGGCGGCGCCGGTGATGACGGCGACCCTGTCCTGCATGCGCATGTGCGTTTCCTCCTGGTCCCCGCAGCATGGCGGGGCAGGGGGGCGCTGCCTACTGGGCAGGCCTATTGGGCGAAGAGGCGCATCGCCTTGTCGCGGTCGAAGGGCCGCTCGGTCAGGTCCTCCGGCTCCCATTCGCTGCGCTCGGCGGCGAAGAAGTCGCCGCCATAGATGTGGATGGCGCCGGTGACGCGGCCGAGCGGGTTGATCACCGAATGGATCGCCTCCGGCCCCATGGCGATGGTGTCGCGCGCGCCGAGGGTCCTGGCGCCGGCGGCCTCGATCCCGTGCCCGGCATCGGCAGGCAGGCGGCGCCAGAGGATGTTGTCCTCCCGTCCCGAATAGACGCCGATCACCGCCCAGATGGAATGGTCGTGCGGCATGATCACCGCCTTCGGTGCCCACATGACGTTGAGGATCGTGAGGGTGGGTGAGCGGTAGAGGGTCTGCAGCCCTTGCGCCGGTTCGCCGAGGTCGCGGATGACGGCGGCGGGGTCGGCGACGGCGCGGGCGACGATCTCCTTCACCGCGCGCGATCCCTGGCCGGCGGCCACGGCGGTGCGGCAATCCTCGATAAGGCGGTCGCGGTCGAACATCGCAGGATCCTCCAGCGCCGGAAGTCTGCCACCCGCCCCGCCCACACGGCAAAGGAAACCGGCCTGCCGCGCGTTGACAGCGCCGGGCGGCGGTGCCCAAGCAACAGCCTTCCCTTGCCGCATGGACGCCCCGTGAGTGATGCCGCCGCACCGCCCGATTTCGCGCCGCTCCGCACCGCGCGCCTGACCCTGCGCCCGCTGCGGCGGGAGGACGCGGCGGACCTGCACCGCCTGGTCAACGACTGGGATGTGGCGAAGATGCTGGCCCATGTCCCCTTTCCCTATCCGCGCGACCTCGCCGACGAATGGATCGGCTCGACCTGGGCGCAGATCGCGGCGGGGGAGGCCTGGCACCTGGCGATCGTCGGCGAAGAGAACGGGCAGGAGATGCTGATCGGCTGCGTCGGCCTCGTCCGGCACGGCGAGACGGCGGAACTCGGCTATTGGGTGGGCCGCCGCTTCTGGGGCCATGGCGTGGCGACCGAGGCCGCGGGCCGCGTCGCGCGCTGGGCGCTGGCCAACCTCGATATCACCCGCCTGACCTCCGCGGCGCTGCTGGAGAACCCGCGCTCCGAATCCGTGCTGCGGCGGATCGGCTTCCGCGCGGTGGGCGAGGAGATGCGCGACAACATGGCGCGCGGGTCGAAGCAGCCGGTGCGGATCTTCACCGCGGGGCGGGAGGACCTGCCGGCCGAGGCGGCGCCGGCGGCGGCCCCCGTGCCTGCACCGCAGCCCGCGGCCGGGGGCCTGCCGATCCTGCTCGTCGCGGCCTGCGCGCTGGTCGACATCGAGGCGCGGGTGCTGATCGCGCGGCGGCCCGAGGGCAAGCCGCTGGCGGGGCTCTGGGAGTTTCCCGGCGGCAAGGTGAACCCGGGCGAATCGCCCGAGGCAGCGCTGATCCGCGAGTTGAAGGAGGAACTCGACATCGACGTGGCGGAAAGCTGCCTGGCGCCCTTCACCTTCGCCTCGCATGCTTACGAGAAGTTCCACCTGATGATGCCGCTGTATCTGTGCCGGCGCTGGGAGGGGATGGTGCGGGCGACGGAGGGCCAGACGCTGGCCTGGGTACGGGTCAACAAGCTGACCGACTACCCGATGCCGCCGGCGGACAAGCCGCTGGTGGCGATGCTGCGGGACTTCCTGTAGCACCGCCTGGTTGCTATCATTCGATGATAGCAGTCGGGCCGTACCATGGGCAGCGTGCTGATCCGCAACCTCGACGAGGACATCATCGCCCGGCTGAAGGCGCGCGCGATGGCGCGCGGCACCTCGCTGGAGCAGTTCCTGCGCGAGGGGGTGACGCGCCTCGCCGCGCCATCGCGGGACGAGATGCTCGATGAACTCCGCGCCATCCGCGCCCGCGCGAAGCCCTCGACCAGCACGGCCGCGGAGGAGATCCGCGCCTGGCGCGACGGCGGCGACGACCGCGGCTGGGCCTGACCCCGCGCATGATCGTGGTCGATGCCAGCGTCGCCGCCGCGCTCTTCCTGCCGGAGGCAGGATCGGCCGCGGCCGAGCGGCTGGTGCTGTCCGCCGCGCGTCCTGATCGGCTGGAAGCGCCTGACCTGCTGCCGATGGAGGTCGCTGCGGCCCTGACCCGCCGGGTCGGACGTGGCGAACTGGTTGCCGCCGATGCGCGCGCCGCGATGGCGCTGCTGCCGCGCCTCGGGCTTCGGCTGCGCGGCACGGCGGAGCTTCTCGCGCGGGGCATCGACCTTTCGCTCGCCGGGCGGCATCCTCTACCGGACTGCCTCTACCTGGCGCTGGCGCAGGGCGAGGGTGCGAGGCTCGCCACCTTCGACCGCCGGCTCGCCGCGGTGGCGGAGCGCCTCGGCATCCCGCTCTGGCATCCGGAGGAACCATGACGAAGACGAACCCCACCGCCTCCCTGCTGATCATCGGCAACGAGGTCCTCTCCGGCCGCACCCGCGACGCCAACCTGCAGTTCCTCGCCACGCGCCTCGGCGAGATCGGCATCCCGCTGCGCGAGGTCCGGGTCATCCCCGACGTGCCGGAAGAGATCATCGCGGCCGTGAACCATTGCCGCGCCAAGTACGACCACGTCTTCACGACGGGCGGCATCGGCCCGACGCATGACGACATCACCAGCGAATGCGTCGCGCGCGCCTTCGGCGTCGCCTGGGAGGTGCACGAGGAGACGCGCGCCATCATGGCCGCCGACTATGCCCGCCGCTCGCCCCCCGTCGAACTGAACGCCGCGCGCCTCCGCATGGCGACGCTGCCGAAGGGCGCCGTGCCGATCCGCAGCACGGCGACCACGGCGCCCGGCTTCAGCATGGAGAACGAGCACGTGATGGCCGGCGTGCCGCGGATCATGCAGGCGATGTTCGAGGCGCTGGCGCCGACGCTGGAGGGCGGCATCCCCGTGACCTCCCGCAGCGTGCACGCGCACCGTGTCTTCGAGGGGCAGATCGCCGAGGGGCTGACCGCGATCCAGGACCGCTACCCCGCGCTCGATCTCGGCAGCTATCCCTACTACTGGCAGGACTCGGGCGGCGTCGCGCTGGTGGCCAAGGGCACCGATGCGGCGATGGTCGAGGCGGCGGCGCAGGAGATGTTCGACCTGCTCGCCCGCTTCGGCACCGCGCAGCGCGGCGAACCGCAGGTCTGACCACCCGTCCACCCTGGAGGGCCGGGGCCCCCAGGCGGCGCTTGCTTGTCGGCACGGTTCTTGAATAGAAGGGCGCCTCGCCGGACCCGAAAACGGGGCGGCGCGGTCTGGGAGCACGACGATGAACGATGAGACCCTCCATCGCCTGATCGGGGCGGTGAAGTCCGGCCGCCTGTCCCGTCGCGGCTTCGTCCGGCGCATGGCGGCGGTCGGCCTGTCGGCGCCACTGGCCACGCAGCTGCTGGCGATCACGGGCGCTGCCCCCGCCGCAGCCCAGGCCATGCCGGCCTACCGTCCGACCCGGCGCGGCGGCGGCGCGCTGAAGATCCTCTACTGGCAGGCGGCGACGCTGCTGAACCCGCATTTCGCCGTCGGCACCACCAACAACGACGCCTGCCGCGTGTTCTACGAGCCGCTGGCGGGCTGGGCGCCGGACGGCACGCTGGTGCCGATCCTCGCCGCCGAGATTCCGTCCATCGAGAACAAGGGCCTGTCAGAGGACGGGCGCAGCGTCACCTGGAAGCTGAAGCGCGGCGTGAAGTGGCACGACGGCCAGGACTTCTCGGCCGATGATGTGGTCTTCACCTGGGAATACGCGCGCAACCCCCAGATCGGCACCACCACCTCCGGCTCCTACACGGATGTCAACGTGGTGAAGCTGGACGACTTCACCGTTCGGGTGGAGTTCCGCCAGCCCACGCCGTTCTGGGCCGACGCCTTCGTCGGCAGCCAGGGCATGATCATCCCGCGCCACGCCTTTGCCGCCTTCAGTGGCCCGAACGCGCGGGACGCGCCCGCCAACCTGCGCCCCGTCGGCACGAGCGCCTACCGCTTCACCGCCTTCGCCCCCGGCGACATCCTGCGCGCCGAGCTGAATCCGAACTATCACCGCGACAATCGGCCGTATTTCGACACGCTCGAGATCAAGGGCGGCGGTGACGCGGTGTCCGCGGCACGCGCTGTGCTCCAGACGGCCGACTACGACTATGCCTGGAACCTGCAGGTCGAGGACGAGATCCTGACCCGGCTGGGAGCGGCGAACCGCGGCCGCATCCATGTGACCGACGGGGCGAACATCGAGTTCATCCAGCTCAACGTCACCGACCCGAACCAGGAGGTGGATGGCGAGCG